>NZ_JBEXJK010000159.1:0-17645 GCF_040609095.1 Kitasatospora sp. NPDC004799 | reverse complement strand
TGCTGCGTCCGGGGCGGTGGCCGGGGCCGCTGCGTCCGGGGCGGGGGCTGCCGCGTCCACGGCGGGGTCCGGGGTCATGACAGGGCCACCGCGCGGTCCCACACCGGCTCGTGGTCGGTCGCGGCCGCGAGCAGGACCAGGGCGACGCCGGCCGCCCCGTCCAGGACACCGGGCTGGTCGACGAGGTTGCCGGCCGGCTCCACCGCCGCGATGCCCATCGGCCGGGCCGCGTCGACGCGTTCGAGGATCTGCCCGGTGAGGTCGGCGGCGGCCTCGGTGAACACCGGCAGCCCGGTGTCGTCGGCGAAGCGCAGCGTCACCTGCAGGAGCCCGGCGACGCCGTGGCAGAAGGTGGGGGAGTCGATGCGGCGCTCGCGCACCGGCCGCCGGTAGACGGCCTCCATCGCCTCCACCGCCGCCCCGCACAGGCCGTCGTCGCCGAGCGCGCTGCCCGCCAGCCACAGCGCCCGGGCCACCCCCGGACTGCCGTAGCACCAGGCGCTGCGGGTGGGGAACCGGGCGCGGCCCGCCCGCACACCGCCGTCGCCGCCGTCGACCAGCGGGACGGCGTCGGGCCAGTTCACCCCCGCCGCGTCGTCCGCCCGGTGCGCCAGCAGCCACCCGGCCAGCGCCCGCACGGCCGCCCGCAGCCCCTCCACCTCCACCCCCGCGCGCACCCCCGCCGCCAGCACCGCCAGCGGGCCCGGGATACCGTGCGCCAGCCCGCAGTTGAGGTTGCCGAGCGGATAGAAGCGCACCATCTGCCGGTCCTGGAGCAGCGCCGCGGGGGTGTGCCAGGCCGGTACCGGCCCGCCGTCGAGGGCGAGGGCGGCCAGGGCGCGCAGCACCGGCGCCAGCGCCGGGTGGGCGGGGCGCTGCGCCCCGGCGGGCAGCAGGTGGGTGGCCACACCGCTGAGGCCCGAGATGAGGTCGAACGCGGACACCGGCACGCCGCTGCGCCCGCGCAGCGCCGCCGCCTGGGCCAGGCTCGCCGCCGCGATCCGGGCGTCGAGGACCTGGCGCAGGCGGCGGTAGTGCCGTCCCTCGCCGAGCACCGCCGCGCTGAACGCGAGGCCGCTCAGCCCGCCGAAGACGCCCGGTCCGGCCCCGCCGCGCTCCTCCAGGGCGGCCGTCGCGCGGGCGAGGTGCTCGTGCCCGGTGCGGTCCCAGCCCTCGGCGGGCCAGCAGCGGTGCAGCTGGGCGCAGAGCAGCGCCTGGCCGCTGTCCCCCTGGGCCAGCGACACCGGGTCCCAGTGCACGGAGGCGGGGAACGCGCTCTGCCGGACGGCGAGTTCGAGCGCCGCCCGCACCCGCGCGGGGTCGGTGGCGCGCCGGGCGATCAGGCGCGCGGCGTCGAGCGCGCGGGCCGCGGTGGCCGGATCCAGCCGCGGCGCCCAGGCACCGCGCCCGGCCGCCCCCGACCCCGCTCCCGTCGCCGTCGCCGGGGCGGTGGGCGGGGCGGTGGGCGGGGCGGTGGGCGGGGGCGTGCCGGGCCGCGCCGCCGGCGTCCCCCTCAGCATCGCCGGTCCGCTGCGCGGGGCGGCCCGAGCGGGGTACGGGCGTCGCGGGCGTCGCGGGCGTCGCGGGTACGCATCACTGGCCCGGGGGGCGGCAGACGACGCAGGTGACCCGGGTCGGCAGGACGCAGGCCTCGTCCTGGGTGAAGCACCCGTCGAACGTGCGGCAGGCGTCGTTCGTGATCCGGGTCGCGGTGATGCAGACGGCGTTGCAGGTGACGCAGGTCCTGTCGCACGTGCCGCCGCAGGTGGCCTGGTCGCAGGTGATCTGGGTCCGGGTCAGGGTGATGCAGGGGGCGTTGCAGGTGAAGCAGGTCCTGTCGTTGCACGTACGGCAGGTGTCCTGGCCGCAGGTGACGCACGTGTCGCAGGTCCGGCACGTGGCGCCGAAGCGGGTGTGGCACGCCCCGTCCTGGGTGCACAGGCACGTGAACGGCCTGCAGCCGGTGCGGAAGACCGTCGGACAGTCGAAGTCGGTGTTGCACGCGAAGTCGGTGGGGGCGATGCAGCCGCCGCCGCCCGCGGTCCTCGGCAGGGTGGTCACCGGCCCGACGGTCCGCGGCAGCCCGCCCGGCTCCCCGCCCTGCCCCAGCCGCAGGTCCAGGTCGAAGTCGTCCACGGGAGCGGGCGTCTCCACCTGGGTGAAGTGCACCGTCGCGTCGCGACGCAGGGTGACCTCCGTCGCGTCGAGTCCGACGAACGGGGGCTGATCGCTGCCGACGTCCTCCACCGACAGCACGTCCTCGGAGGCGAACTCGGCGTAGTAGTCCAGTTGCTTGTTGAAGTACAGCCGCCGGTATCCGGCGCGGTCGCTGTCGCCCAGCAGCCCGCTGAGCGTCAGTGTCCGGGCCGGGCGCTCCGACGGGCCGCCCAGGTTCCGTGCCACGAAGTCGTCCTGTGGGCGGTCGCCGATGCCGCTCGGCCCACCGGCTCCGGTGTTCTTGCCGGGTTCGTTCTTGCCGGCCATGTCAACCTCGGGTGCTACTGCTGCGATTGCGGTCCGCTTCCGCGTCGGTACTGCTGTCCGCGTCGGCGACGGTTGCGCAGGGTGCACGGCCCGGGGCGACCCGGGGCGCACGTCCCCGGCCCGTCGCGGGGCACGCCGTACGGCGGCGCCGACGGCGGCGCAGGGCCGCGGCCGCGCCGCGCCGTCGACCTGTCAGCGGTCGGGCGGCATGCCGGAACTCACGCGGGCACGGGCGGCGCGGGAGCTGCGCCGACTGTGGTGACTCTGTGCCACTGGTGACTCTGTGTCACTTTCGGTTCCGTGTCCTACTCCCATTGTGGGCCCGTCCGCCCGTCCCCGCACGGCCCACGGCCCACAGCCAGGGGGCGGGGGCGGGCCGGGGCCGGGACGGGGGCGGGGCAGGGGGGGCGGGGCTCAGGGCGGCGTGCCGCCCGCCCAGTCCCAGGCGGCGACGGCGTCGCGCAGCAGGCGGGCGGCGGTGTCCAGGCGCCCGTCCGCGCCCCACAGCAGGGTCAGGGAGCGCCGGCAGTCCGGATCGTCCACGGCGACCCACACCAGCGGCAGGCGGGTGGCGGTGCGCCGGGCGACGTCGGGCACCAGGCCGATCCCCAGGCCCGCGCTGATCAGCTCGGCGATGGCGCCCGCCTCGTCGCACTCGCACACGATCCGCGGCCGCAGACCGCGCGCGGCGAACAGCCGCTCCAGCAGGCGCCGCTGCCAGTGCCCGGGGCGGGCGGCGATGAAGGGCTGCTCGGCGAGCTCCTCGACACCGACCGCGCCGCGCCCGGCCAGCGGATGGCCCGGGGCGACGGCCAGCCCCACCTCCTCGTCCAGCAGCGCCGCCGACTCCAGGCCCTCGGCGGCGACCGGCTGGGAGACCACCGCCAGGTCGACGTCCCGGGCCCGCAGCCGGCGGCCCGTCTCCTCGGCCGACAGCTGGTGCAGCTCGATCTCCACGCCGGGGTGGGCCGCCTTGAACGCGGCCAGCGGCCCGCTGAAGGCCAGGAACGTCTCCGAGGCCAGCCGCACCGTGCCCAGCCCCTGCCCGGCCGCCTGCGCCACCGCCCGCCGGCCCGCCTCCAGCTCGCCGAGCGAGCGCTCGACGTAGCCGAGGAACAGGCGCCCGGCCGCGTTCAGCCGCAGCCGCCCGCCCCGCTCGAACAGCGGCGTGCCCAGCTCCGCCTCCAGCCGGGCGACGGAACGGCTCAACGACGGCTGGGCGACGCGCAGTTCCTCCGCCGCCCGGCTCAGGTGCTCCAGCCGCGCCACCGCCAGGAACTGGGTGAGCGTGTTCAGGTCCACCGGGCGCCCCCCATGACTCCCATGTCTCCCGCGTCTCCCGAGGCATGACGCCCCGGCGATATCGATCTCGGACACGATAACCGCGGAGTCATACCGCCGGGGGGCGGGGCCGCACCGCCGTACCGCGCCTCCGAGCCCCGCGCCTCCGAGCCCCGTACCCGAGCCCCTTCCGCCCCCTTTCGCCCCTGTTCGGGGTGGTGTGCCGGACCTTCACGGCTCTCCCACCGGATGATCACTCAGCCGCCGGGATCCCGACCCCCGCCGTACGGGGCGGTCCACTCCAATTCCCTTCGCACACACCCCGAGCAGCGAAAGGCCACCACCCCCATGACCCGCCCCACCGCGGACCGCCCCACGCCCGACCGGATGCTGCGCGAGGCCGCCGCCCGCCTGGACCGGCGCCGCTTCCTGACCGTCACCTCGGCCGCCGCCGCGCTCGCCTTCAGCGTCAACCTGCCCGCCGCGCACGCCGACGACCAGGAGATCGCCCCGCGCGCCATCGGCGACAACCCCTTCACCCTCGGCGTGGCCTCCGGCGACGCCACCTCCGAGGCCGTCGTCCTGTGGACCCGCCTGGCCCCGCGCCCGCTGGAGCCCGGCGCCGGCCTGCCGCCCACCGGCTCCGTCAAGGTCGCCTGGGAGATCGCCCGCGACGAGAGGTTCCGCCGCGTCGAGCGCCGCGGCACCGCCCGCGCCCACGCCGAGTTCAACTACGCCCTCCACGTCGACGCCGACGGCCTCGACGCCGGCCGCGAGTACTGGTACCGCTTCACCGTCGGCCCCTGGTCCAGCCCCGTCGGCCGCACCCGCACCACCGCCCGCCGAGGCCGCACCCCCGAGCGCGCCCGCATCGCCCTCGTCTCCTGCCAGGCCTACGAGGACGGCTACTTCACCGCCTACCGCCACCTCGCGAACGAGGACCTCGACGCCGTCTTCCACGTCGGCGACTACATCTACGAGTACGCCATCGACGCCGCCGGCGGCGACCGCAAGTACACCGACCGCACCCTGCCCGCCCACTTCAACCACGAGACCGCCACCCTCGAGGACTACCGGCTGCGCTACTCCCTCTACAAGAACGACCCCGACCTGCAGGCCGCCCACGCCGCCCACCCCTGGTACGTCACCTGGGACGACCACGAGGTGGAGAACAACTACGCCGCCGGCATCCCGGAGAAGAACCAGGACCCGGCCCCCTTCGTCGCCCGCCGCGCCGCCGCCTACCGCGCCTACTGGGAGAACCAGCCGCTGCGCATGCCCCAGCCGCGCGGCACCGACCTCACCCTCTACCGGCGCGTCCACTTCGGCCGCCTCGCCCAGTTCGACATCCTCGACACCCGCCAGTACCGCGACGACCAGGCCAACGGCGACGGCTGGCAGTACCCCACCCCCGCCTCCGACGACCCCGCACGCACCCTGATGGGCGCCACCCAGGAACGCTGGTTCGCCGACGGCCTGCGCCACTCCAAGGCCACCTGGAACGTCGTGCCCCAGCAGGTCGTCTTCTCCCGCCGCAAGAACACCACCGCCGAGCGCTCCAAGCTCTCCATGGACGCCTGGGACGGCTACCCCGCCGCCCGCGAACGCTTCCTCACCGCCGTCGACCACGCCGGCGTGAAGAACCTCGTCCTGCTCACCGGCGACGTGCACGTGGCCTACGCCCTGGACGTCAAGCGGAACTTCGACGACCCCGCCTCCCGCACGGTGGGCGTGGAGTTCGTCGGCACCTCGATCAGCAGCGACGGCGACGGCGAGCAGAAGCCCGCCAACTGGGCCACCCTCACCGCCGCCAACCCGCACATGAAGTTCTACGACGGGCGCCGCGGCTACACCGTCCTGACCCTGGACCGCCACCGCGCCCGCGCCGACTACCGCGTCGTCTCCCACATCACCCGCCCCGGCGGCACCCTGTCCACCGCCGCCTCCTTCACCACCGAGGCCGGCCACCCGGGCATCCGCCCCGCCTGACCCCCGGGCCCCCAAGACCCCCGCCCCCGCCGCCTTGAGGGAGGCGGCGGGGCCGGGCGCCCGTCAGGCGCCCCGCCGGGGCTCACCCGAGGTCGAAGGTGTTCGGCAGGCCGAGCCGGTAGCGGGCCTCGTCGACCAGCTTGAGCGGCTCCAGCTCCGGCGGTCGGAACAGCAGGTGGACGCGGCAGCGTTCGGCACCCGAACCGTCCGCGTCCAGCAGGGCGTTGACCGCGCGCCGCGCCGACTCGTTGGCCCCCTCCATCGTCGCCAGGTCGACGTCCGTGCGCACGTAGTCACCCGCCAGGAAGAAGTTGCCCACCGCCGTCGCCGCCGAGGGCCGGTGGTGGAGCGTCCCGGCGGGATGGACCAGCAGCTGCTCCCGGTTGGCCGGCGCCGGCCCGCCCAGACCGGTGACCGCCGGGTCCAGGAACCACCCGCGCACGTCCGCGTCCGCCGGCCACCCCGCCCCCGGCCGTTCGAACGCCCGCCGGCACTGCGCCCAGACCTCGCGGGCCACCTCCTCGCGGGTGCACTCCTTGGCCGTGCGGCCGTAGAGGATCCCGGGCCGGTCCCACTCCGAGACGCACACCGACAGGCAGTCGCGCACCGTCCCGTCGCCGTAGGCGGCCGCGAAGTCGCGGTCCCAGAACTGCGCCTGGCCCACGGCGGTCAGCGACCACGGGGAGTCCAGGGCGACGGCGTGGCCGTGCGCCAGCCGCACCGGGCGGCGCAGGTAGAACTGGATGCCCGTCATCCAGTCCGTGCCGATCGCGTCGCAGTGCGCCAGCTGCGGATCGGCGGCCCGCAGGCCCGGGCCCCAGGTCGCGCGGGCGTGCTCGACCGGCAGCGCGCTGAGGTAGTAGTCGGCCCGCACCGTCCGGGTAGGGCCGCCGCCGGCCGGCGCCACCAGGACCCCGGTGACCCGGCCCCCGCCGTACAGCACCTCGCGCACCTCGGTCCCGGTGCGGAACTCCACGCCCAGCGAGGCCAGATGGGCCGCCCACGGGTCGATCCACGCCTCGCTGGTGGGGCCGTTCAGCACCCGGTCCGGCTGCCCGTCGACGCCGCGCCCGAGCAGCCCGTCCAGCAGGAACGCCTCGACGACCGTCCGGGCCACCGTGCGGGTGCTGGCCTGCTCGGCCCGGGTCGCCACCAGGTCCCGGGTCAGGCCGACCCCGAGCAGGCGCCGGTAGTCGTGGGACATCCGCCCGGCCCGGATGAACTCCCACCACGGCACCCGCTCCCACTGCTCCTCGCGGCGAATGTCGCAGCTGGTCAGGTGCACCAGGAGCCGGTCCGCGAAGTACGCCAGCTCGTCGGCGGGCAGGTGCAGCACCTCGTCCAGCGCCCCGGCCAGGGTCCGCCGCAGGGCGTCGGGGGCGAGGTCGCCCAGGTCGAGCGGGCGGGTGGTCAGGGTGCGGAACGGCAGCAGCAGGCCCGGGCGCGGGGCGTCGAAGGCCAGCAGCGCCTGGGTGGCGTCGCGCAGGTTGTCGTGGACGCCGCCCGGGTTGGCGCCGTAGGGGATGCGGCGCAGCGTGTCCGGCAGGTTGCGGTAGAAGCCGGGGAAGAACCGGAAGCCGTGCTCGCCCGGCAGCGCCCGCCGCCCGCCGGCCGCGCTGCCCGGCACGTCCATGCTGCGGGCCTTGCCGCCGAGCGCGTCGTGGTACTCGTACACCGTCACCCGGTAGCCGCGCTCGGCCAGTTCGTGCGCGGCGCTCAGCCCGGAGACGCCGCCGCCCAGGACCGCGACGCCGCGCGGCCCGGCGCCGGCCGCCGCCACCGGGCCGCCGACGGCGAGCGATCCGCCCAACACGGCTGTGCCGGTGAGGAACTGACGCCTCGTCCGCTGCCTCCGGGTGCCCTTGCGCGGGCTTTCGGCCGATCCCATGACGCGCCCCTCCGGTTGCCTGGCCCCGGTGTGCAACGACGGGGACCGGCCCCGGTTACCGGCTAGCGGCTCCGGCTGCCGGCTCCGGTTACCGGGCCCGGGCGGGGACGGGGACGATCCAGAGTTCGGCGGGGCCGCTGATGATGACGGACTCCAGGCGGGGCGCCGGGGCCGGGTGGGACGGGGCCAGGGCGGCGTCGGGGTAGGCGGTGAACAGGCCGTCCAGGGCGACTTCGGCCTCCAGGCGGGCCAGCGGCGCGCCGAGGCAGAAGTGCGGGCCGTGGCCGAAGGACAGGTGCTCCTTGCTGGGGCGGGTGGGGTCGAAGTCGTCCGGGCGGTCCGGGTGGAGCCGCGGGTCGCGGCCGGCCGCGCCGAAGCCGAGCAGGATCGGCTCGCCGCGCCGGATGACCACGCCCTCGCCGAGGTCGATGTCCTCCAGCGGGTAGCGCAGCGGGATGTGCATCGCGGGGCTCTCGTGGCGCAGGGTCTCCTCGACGACGTCCGTCCAGGCGAGGGTGCCCTCGCGGACGTGGGCCAGGTGGCGGGGGTGGGTCAGCAGGGCCTGGACGGCGCTGGTGATGAGGTTGACGGCCGTCTCGTAGCCGGCGCCGAGCATCAGGAACAGGACGTCGCGGGACTCCTGCCCGCCGTCCTCGCCGTCGTCGCCGTCGTCGCCGGTGTGGGCGGCGGCGACGTCGCTGGCGAGGTCGGGCCCGGGCTCGCGCCGTTTGAGCTCCAGCAGTTCGCCCAGCGCCGCGTCGATCCGCGCCCGGGAGGCCGTCATCTGCTCGTTCGTCGCGGTCGTCGTCACCAGGGTGTCCATCGCCCCGCCGATCAGGGGCCGCAGGGCGGCGGGGACGCCGAACAGGTCGCAGATCACCGTCATGGTCAGCGGCAGCGCCAGGGCGCGGCGCACGTCCACGGCCTCGCCGGGGCGCAGCGCGCGCAGCGCGCCGAGCAGGGCGGCGGCCGTCGCCTCGATGCCGGGGCGCAGCGCGGCCACCCGGCGGGGCGCGAAGGAGGGCGCCATCCGGCGTCGGGCGGTGCGGTGCTCGTCGCCGTAGAGGTTGAAGAAGTTCTGCTGGAAGGCGATCGGCCCCATCGGCCAGCCGGCGGGCACCTCGGCCAGGCCGGGCCAGTGCTTGCGCGGGTCGCGGGAGATGCGGGGGTCGCCGGTCAGGGCGCGGATCACCGCGCCGCGGGTCACGGACCAGGCGATGATGCCGTCGGGCAGCTCGACCCGTATGGCGGGCCCGGCGGCGCGCAGCCGCGCGTTCTGCTCGTGCGGGGCCCGGGCGGACATGTCCAGCACCGGGCAGCGGGGGTCGGCCGGGTCTGGAGCCATGGGCATTGCTCCTCGGGATCGCTCGGGTGCGCCCCCGGGCGGGCGTGGCCGGGGGCGCGGCCGCCGGGCCCGGGGTCTGTCCTCCGTTGTAGAGGGGCGGGCCGTACCCGTCAACCGGGCACCGTCGGCGCACCGGGGCAGGGGGTCGTGCGATCGTGGGTGCCGTGGACGAGCCGGTGGAACGCGTGGACGAGCAGGACCGGGTGCTGGCGGTGGTGGAGCGCGCCGAGGCCATCCGCCGGGGCTGGCTGCACCGCGTCGCGGCGACGGTCTGCCGCGACGAGCGGGGACGGGTCCTGGTCCATCGCAGGCCCGAGGACCGGTCGCGGTTCCCCGGCCACCACGACGTGATGTTCGGCGGGGCCGTGAACGTGGGGGAGTCCTACGAGCAGGCGGCGGAACGGGAGTTGGCCGAGGAGCTGGGCGTCCGGGTGCCGGTGCGCCTGCTGTTCACGTTCCTGTGCCGGGGAGCGATCGGCCCGTACTGGCTCGGCGTGCACGAGGCCGTGATCACGGGCGAGGTGACGCCCGCTGCGGAGGAGGTCGCCTGGCACGGCTGGCTGACGGAGCCGGAGCTGGCCGAGGCGGTGCGGCAGTGGCGCTTCGTCCCGGACGGGCAGGAGGCGTTCGCCCGCTACCGCGCCCACGTCTGAAGACCCGCGCCGTGCACAGGAAGTCGGCCCCGCCGACTTCCTGTGCGGCGCGGTCGGCTCCTGCGGCGCGGGGCGAGCCGCCGGACGCACGGCACTGGTTCCGGCGGGCTCCGCGGCGCGGGCCTACGGCGACGAACCGTCGAAGCGTTCGAAGCCCGTCTCCACGTCACCGCGGAACGCCAGCGCGTCAGGGCCGAGGCCGAGCGCACCGAGCAGGAGCTCCAACGCCGCGTCGGCGTCCTGTTCGGACCGCCCCACCCAGACGAACGTGCTCGGCTCGGCCCCGCCCTCGAGCCTGCTGAGGGCGAAGTCCACGCGCTGGATGCGGAACATGGCCACCTCGACGGCTCCCAGGTCTTCCCAGCCACGCTCGACCGTCAGCCGCAGGCGGGCCGCGAGTGCCTCCAACGCCGGTTTTAGCCCGGCCACCAGCCGGAACGATGGGGCCGCGTACTCCCACATGCTCTGCTGGGAGGCGGGGTTCCGCCCGGTGCCGTACGGGGGGATCGTCGCCGGCTGCCAGTGCGGCTCCGGCCCCGGCACCTCGAACTCGGCCACGAACCCCTGCCTTTCGCCTGATCAGTGCGCCGACCGTCCGAGGCCACGCTATCCGAGGCGGAAGCCGCAGGTGCGAGCGCGGGAGGACTTCTGCGCTGGAGGAGCGGGAGCCGACCGGCAAGCGGGTTCAGCGTCCGCCGAACTCGCCGCTGCGCACGGCGGCGACGAAGGTCTTCCAGGCCTCGGCCCGGAAGACCAGAACCGGCCCCTGGGGGTCCTTGGAGTCACGGACCCTGCCCGGGCGCGCGTCATCCACCTCGATGCAGCCGCCCTGGCCGTTGCTGTACGTGCTCTTGCGCCAGTCGGCGCGGGGCAGGTCAACTTCCAGAGCGCTCATAGCCCTTCCGTGCCCTCCCGTGCTCACGCAAAACGCTCGGCCAGGGAACCCTGGCCGACCTTTGTGGTTCGGCCCGGGTGATCGACCGCGTGCGGTGATGCCCCTGGAAGCCGCCTGCAGGCCGGGGTCTCGCGTCGGGACTTCGGTTCAGATGTCGCCCAACTCGCCGCTGCGCACGGCGGTGACGAAGGTCTTCCAGGCCTTGGAGGGGAAGACCAGAACCGGGCCGTTGGGGTCCTTGGAGTCTCGGACGGGAGTCAGGCCGGGGACGCCGGCGGCGACCTCGACGCAGTCGCCGCCGTTGTTGGAGTACGAGGACTTGGCCCAGGAGGCGCCGGACAGGTCAACGTGGTCGGTCATGAGGGGAATTCCTTTCGAGCCATGCGGATCATCTCCTGGGATGCGGCCTTCGGCAGCGCTTCCACCAGGAGCTGATCGTAGTCACTCTCCCATCCGGCAACCGTCGCGCGCGACCGCTCGAGATGGCCCCTCGCTGTCGATTCCGCATACCCCACGACTGTGTGGTCCGGGAGATTCAGCAGAACCACCGGCAGGGTGAAGGAGAGGTTCTCGCCCATGCTGAACGGGGCGATCTGCATGGTGATGTTCGGACGCTCCGCCAAGCCCTCAAGGTGGCGTAGCTGCTCGGCCATGACCTGGGGGCCGCCGACGGGGCGCATCAACACCCCTTCCTCGATCACCGCGTGGAGCGTCGGTGGGTTCTTCTGGTTGAGGATCTCCTGTCGCAAAGCCAGGTAATCGGTGCGCTCGTCCGCCTCGGCCGGGGTGATCGCGCCGCGCCTGACAGCCGCTTGTGCCAGCGCCCTTGCATACGCAGGGGTCTGGAGCAGGCCGGGGACGATGATCAGGCCAACAGTTCGCAGCCGTCGGCATCGAGCTTCAGCGTCAACGAACTCGGCGAATCCCTCAAGGAGTGCTGCCCGGCTGAATCGTCGCCACAGCTCGTAGAACCTTTGGCCTGACCCGAACACTTCATCGGCCTTAACAGCCAAGGGCCTTGTTGGGGAACGCTTCCCGTTCTCGACATATGAAATGTGCGCACCCGAGTACCCCAGGCGTCTGGCCGCCTCGATCTGCGACCACCGCTTCGCCCGTCGTGACCTGCGAAGTTCCTGACCGAAGCGGACTTGTGGCGATGTCTGGGAGTCAACAACGGCCTCAGCCATGATCCTTCAGCTCCTTCACACGACATTGCTGTCAAGGGTAAGGCGCTGGCAATCGTAGAGGTGATCGCGCCACTATGGCTACACCTAGTGATCTGCCGGAAGCGCACCGCAACCTGTGGAGATCCGTGTCTCCTGCGCGGAATCCCGAAGCCGGCGCTCCAACTCGCCTAAGTCGTACTTGACTTCGTCGACCCCGGAGGGCAGGTGGCCGAGTCGCCGGCCGCCGTGACCTTCCATCCATTCCACCTGGAGCAGAGTTGAGCAGGATTCGTATCCTGACCGATCCCCCCGCCCGCCGCTCGGGCCACCAGACCTTCGCCCTGCGCGAGGACCCCGACGGCTCCGGCAGCCTGTCCGTCCTGCTCGTCGAGCCCGCCTACAAGGACGGCCTCACCCTGCCCGGTGGCAGCGCCGAACAGGACGAACTCCCGCACCACGCGGCCCGCCGGCACCTCGAAACCGAGACCGGCCTCGCGCTGCCCCTGCGCACGATCCTCACCATCGACTACGTGCCCGCCGCCCGGTTCCCCGAGGGCCTCAACCTCGTCTACGCGGGCGGCATGCTCACGCCCCAGCAGGCCGTGACCGCTGCCCGCCACCAGCCCCCGCAGGAGATCCGCGCCCTGCGCTGGGTGCCCCGCCACCAGCTGCGCGAACTCATGACCGACGACCAGCACCGCCGCGTCGAAGACGCCTGGGACGCGTGGGAGCACGGCGACGGCATCCCCCTTCTCGTCCAGGGCATCCCCGTCCCCGTCAGCTGATCAACACCCCGGGGCCGGACCACCATGCGGTGCGGTCCGGCCCTCCACTCCGGCAGTTACCCGCACGCCCTCCTCGCCCCGAGGTACCCCCATGCTCACTTCCCGCCGCCCCCGCATGTTCACCGCGCGCCTCGACTCGCGGACCGAATCCACGCCCCTGGCCCGCTACCTGCTGCGCGCCTACCTCTCCGGCCTGCCCGCCGGCGAGCGCTACGCCGACACCGCCGAACTCCTCCTCGGCGAACTGTTCGCCAACGCCGTCCGGCACACCGACGCCCCCGACGACCGCCACGTCGAGATCCGCTTCACCCTCACCCCCGACCACCTCCTGCGCCTGGAGGTCCACGACACCGGCGCCGGCCGCCCCACCCTGCGCACCGCCGCGCCCTGCGACGAGCACGGCCGCGGCCTGCTCCTCGTCGACGAACTCGCCCACCGCTGGGGCTGCGCGCCCGGCCCCGGCGGCGCCGGCAAGTACGTCTGGGCCCTCATCACCCCCACCTCCGCCCTCGCCTGAAAGCCTTGTTTCCCTGATGCACCTCGTCACCCTCGCCCGGCACACCCTCTCCCGTGGCGCCACCCCCGCCGCCACCTACGCCCTCATCGCCCGCCTCGGCCACCAGCCCCTGCCCGTCGCCCGCGCCGTCTGCCTCGCCCTGGCCATCCCCCCGGCCGAGGCCACCCGCCGCCTGGCCGACTGCTACGACGCCCTGCTCGCCGACCCCCGGCCGGACTCCGAGGCCGACACCGGCGAACTCCTCGAAGCCCTCGGCGTCTTCGACGTCCCGGTCCCGCTCGACGCCACCGGCCTCGCCGTCGTCGACCACTTCCTCACCGCCGTCGACGCCATGGGCGGCATCCGCCCCGGCCACCAGCACGGCCTCCAGCGCTGGTTCACCACCGGCAACCTCACCGCCGCCTACCTCTCCCTCGCCGCCGCCCAGCCCCTGCCCCGCACCGGCGACCCGGCCCGCTACTGGACCGCCCTCACCGCCGCCGGCGAACTCCTCGCCGCCGGCCCCGCCCCCGATGCCCGCATCAAGTACGCCCTCACCCACTGCCGCACCCAGGCAGCCGCCCACACCTGAACCCCCGTGCGCGGGAAGTCGAGGGCCGCCCTGGAGATCGAGAGCAGGGACGAAATCGGAGCCCGCGCACCCGCGGTGCGAACGCGCTCAGGACCGTGGCGGGCGTCGAGTTCGGGTCCTTCGAAGGCTCCGGCAACTGCTGGCAGCGCTGCTACGAGCACGTCGACCTCGCAGGCGCCGAACTGCCGCTGCGCGAGGGCGACGGCGACCTGCTATTCCGAGTCCACCCGCGGCACCCCATGGTGATGCGAACCGCTCGGCCTGCCCAGGACCGACGTCATCACACCGGCCCGGCGCCCTCAACCGCCGACCGCGCCACCGCTGTTGCTCACTCCGGGATGAGGAGCGAGCCCCGGGCGGACATCCCGGGCTCCGCCTGCGGGGCCGCCACGCCGGTCCGGTGCACGTGCGGCGCCTGCGCGCCAGGCGGGTCGTCGCCGTCCCTGCGGCTCCAGCTCAACGGGAACTGGAAGTTGGAAGAGTACCCGGATCGGATCAGCCTCAGCAGGGCCGCGAGAACCGGCAGACCGATCTTCAGGCCCATGACGGCCGGATCGAGCAGGCCGTGCCCAAGGACGAGTGCGTTCCCGGTGCGGTACCGCGAGGTTCGCTCCCTGCACCCGTGCCTGCCAAGAGCCCCGTATGATGCTGTCGAAGGCTCAGATCCGGTTTGCCAGAGGGCAGTTGGGGGCGCTGGTCTCTGGGTCCTCGGTCCCGCAACGCGGGCTCCGGATTCGAACTGAATGGATCGGTACGCGCCGAACCCAATCGCCGCAGGTCAGGAAGTGTCGGCCCCGCGCTCGCGGGGATAGCTCCCTGCTGTCCGGACTCCTGCAAGTCTCCACCTCGTCGGCCCTGCGCTCACGGGGATAGCTCCGGGCCGTGGCTGACCTACGGGGTGCCGTGGGCGTCGGCCGCGCGCTCGCGGGGATAGCTCCACCTCCTACGGGTTCACCAAGAACGGGTTCGGGTCGCCCCCGCTCGCGGGGATAGCTCCCGCTGGTGGTGCGAAGCGGAGATGGACACCGAATCGGCCCCGCGCTCGCGGGGATAGTTCCCCGATGGGCGCCTGCCTGGAACCCCCCCCCGCGTCGGCCCCGCGCTCGCGGGGATAGCTCCGTCAGCCCGTGCGCCTCCCGCTGCGCGCGCAGGTCGGCCCCGCGCTCGCGGGGATAGCTCCGCCGCCCTCGCGGCCAACCCGATCACGCTGATGTCGGCTCCGCGCTCGCGGGGATAGCTCCGGGGCCCAACAACGGCCGCAGACCACGGGCCCATCGGCTCCGCGCTCGCGGGGATAGCTCCGTCCACTCGGGGTCGATGCCGAGCCCGGCGAGGTCGGCCCCGCGCTTGCGGGGGATAGCTCCGTGACGCCGCTCCAGCAGCCGGCAGCACAGGAGTCGGCCCCGCGCTTGCGGGGATAGCTCCCCGTGGGGCGCGTGCTCGTTCGCATGCTTCGAGTCGGCCCCGCGCTCGCGGGGATAGCTCCGCGCGCGACTGTGCGGATCTCGTGCGGCAGCAGCCGGCCCGCGCTCGCGGGGATAGCTCTGACCGTAATCAGGCCCGGATGGTGTTCGACGCGTCGGCCCCGCGTTCGCGGGGATAGCTCCCGACTGTCCGAGGAGGCCCTGTTCGTCGGCGAGTCGGCCCCGCGCTTGCGGGGAACAGGCGCTTGACCGATGCCGGGGAGGAGCGTGGGGGAGTGGTTTGGCGGGCCGACGCGCAGGAAGTCGGCGGGTCCGACTTCCCGCGCGACGTCCGTACCCCCGTACCGCAGAGGTGTCGTGACGGCGGCGCGGGCGGGCCGACAGCGGACGGCTCCGACGACATCCACGGGCAGCGCCCTACCGTGCGCCAGAAGTCGGCCCGGCCGACTTCCTGCGCACTCCGGTTGCGGGGCGGGCCGCAGGTGGAACGCGAAGACGCCCGGCGGTCTGCCCGGTGAGGAGGCCCCGGCGTCTGAGGGCCTCGCGGAGGACACCCTGCGGGCGGGGGACTCCAGAGGGTCCGACGGGGCGGGTCCGGTGAGGGGTGCCGGGCGTCGAAGGCCCGGTGGCCCGGGGCCCGTGCGCCGGGGGCGGGGAGCTCACGTGGTCGGTGGTGCCGTGCGCAGGCCTTCGAGGAGGGCGGTGAGGTAGCTGTGCGCGGTGTCGACCCGGGCGGCGGGGGTGCCGCCGTGGACGGTCACGGCGTGGGCGATGCCGCACATGAGCGGGACGAGGTCGGCGGCGGTGAGGTCGGGGCGGACCACCGCCGCATCGCGGGCCCGGTCGAGGAGTGCGGCGCCGGCCGACGCGAGTGCCGCCTTGAGTTCCGTGGTGCGCGCCAGGGCGTCCGTGGCCGCGGCCGCGACCGGGGGCAGAGCGGCGTCGGTGACCTGCGCCTCGACGGTGCGGAAGAGGAAGCCCGTCAGGCCGCGCCAGGGGTCGGCATCGGTCAGCGCCCGCCGGCCGTGGGCGACCAGGGCCTCCAGGCAGGGAGCGGCGACGGTCTCCAGCAGCGCCTCGGGCGTGGCGAAGTGCCGGTAGACCGTTCCCACCCCGAGCCCGGCCCGGCGTGCGACGTCGTTCAGCTGCAGCGGTGTCCCCTCGTCGACTAGGTCGCGGGCGACGGAGACGATCCGCTCCCAGTTGCGGGCCGCGTCCTTGCGTAGAGGCGTCGTCATGGGGCCATGCTAATCGGATGGCTCATCCGGATGGCCGGGCCCCCGCGTGGGCGGCGTACCCGCCGCTCAGGCGGGGGCGAGCGGAGCGTGCCGTTCGCTGAGCCGGCGTACGGCTTCGGCGACGCGGGGGTCGGCCGCCGCCCGGTGCGGGGGGACCGGCTGCGCCCGGGGGCCGATGACGATGCCGGTCCGGCCCGTCAGCGCGCTGTCGGTGGCGGCCGCGATGGAGGGCCTGGCCGCCGCGGACGCCGGACCCGAGGTCGAGCGTTCGAACGTGTGGCGCACCAGCGGCCACAGCAGCCGCAGGGCGGGCGTGACGATCTTCGGGTCGGTCATGGTGCCGTTGGTCATGTCGGTCGCGGCCCCTCCGGGGTCGGCGGCGAGGACCGAGACGCCCGTGTCGTCCAGCCGGGCCGCCAGGTCCAACGTGTAGGCCAGGTTGGCGAGTTTGGCGCGACCGTACCAGTGGAAGCCGTAGTAGCCGCCCGGCGGCTCGACGGCGTCGAACACCCGCTTGGCCACGGCGACCGCGCCCGACGTCACGTTCACGATCCTGCTCGGCGCCCCGGCCGTGAGGGTGGGGAGCAGGAGTTCGGTCAGGAGGTAGGGCGAGAGGTGGTTGACGACGAACGACGCCTCGACGCCGTCGACGTGCTGCCGCCGGGCGAACATCGCCCCGACGTTGTTGACCAGCACCGTCAGCGGGTCCCCGGAGGCGGCCTGGTCGGCGGCGATCCGGTGGGCGAGCGCGCGCACCTGCCCGAGGGAGGAGAGGTCCGCGGACAGGAACCGGGCCGGGTGCGCCGGCCCCGTCGCGTCGATCCGCTCGACGGCCCTGGCTCCCCGTCCAGCGTCGCGCCCGACCACGGTGACCGCGAACCCGGCGGCGGCCAGCCCCAGCGCCGTCTCCAGGCCGATGCCCCCTGTTCCGGCCGTGACCACAGCTGTCTTCCTCATGCGCGCCTCCACGGGCAGTCAATCGGATAAGTCATCCGCTTCGTCTCGGGCGACGCTAGCACACATTCGGATGAACTATCCGGTTGAGGCTTCGTGGCAGCGGTGGTCCGCTCGCGGACCGGAGACGGGCGAGGCCTGGGACGCTGGGTGATCGTCGGCACCCCCGGCGGGCGGCCGCGGTGCCGCGGCATGGGGGCGGGCGCCTGAACCGTGCACAGGAAGTCGGCGGGTTCGACTTCCTGCGCACGGAGGTGGGGAGGAGTGGTCTGTCGGGGGTGCAGGGGTTGCGTGGCCTGGAAGCCGTGCTGCGCACAGGAAGTCGATTCGGCCGACTTCCTGTGCGCTGGGGGCGGGTTTCGGTGGTGTTGTTCGGGTGTCTCGGGCCCGGAGGCCGGGCTGTCGTGGGGGGGTCGACGGAAACTGGGTGTGGGTTAAAGCGGGGGGGCGGGGTC
>NZ_JBEXJK010000158.1:0-17668 GCF_040609095.1 Kitasatospora sp. NPDC004799 | reverse complement strand
GACGGCCCCGCACCGGAGGGCGGCGGCTCGGTGCGCCTGACGGCGGCCGTACGCGAGGCGCTGGACGCCGCCCGCCGTCCCGTCCCGTACGCCCGGCTGCGCCGGCACCTGCTGGAGCACACCGCCGGCAGCCCCGAGCAGGTCGACCACCTGCTCACCGGCCTGTGGCAGCAGCACCTGCTGGTCACCGACCTGCGCGCCGCGCTCACCTGCGCCGACCCCGCCGAGGAGCTGCGCCGCCGCCTCGCCGAGCGCCCCTCCTGCGCCCGCACCGCCGAACAGCTGGCCGCCCTGCTCGCCGAGATGGCCGCCCTCGACCGCGCCCCCGCCGAGCGGGCGCCCGAGCGCGCCCGCGCCGTCACCCGCCGCGCCGCGGCCGTCCACCCCGTCACCGCGGCGGCGTTCCAGACCGACATGGCCCGGCCGGTGGACGGCGACGCCCTAACCGCCCGCGTCGGCGAGGACTGCGCCCGCGCCGCCGAACTGCTGCTGTCCCTGTCGCCGCAGCCGTCCGGCTCCCCGGACCTGGCCGCCCACCGCGCCGCCTTCACCCAGCGCTACGGCCACAGCAGGGAGGTGCCGCTGCTGGAACTGCTGGACGAGCACACCGGCATCGGCCCGCTCCCCCACACCCACGGCGCCCCCGCACTGGCGCCCGAGGCGGCCGCCCGGCGCGCGGACACCCTCACCGACCTCGCCCTCACCGCCCTGCGGGACCACCGGCGCGTCGTCCACCTGAGCGACGACCTGCTCGCCGCCCTGCGGACCCGTCAGCCCGACGCCCCCGCACCGCTGTCCCTGGAGCTGTCCGCCTTCGTCGCCGCCGCCGGCCCCGAAGCCGTCGACCGCGGGGACTACCTCCTGGTCGTCGGCCCCAACCTCGGCGCCGCCAGCGCCGGCCGCTCGCTCGGACGCTTCGCCGACCTCCTCGCCCCCCAGGGCCCGGCCGCCCTGCGCGCCCTGGGCGAGGCCGAACAGCGGGCCCGCCCCGAGGCCGGCCTGCCCGCCGAGGTCGTCTACCTGCCCGCCGACCCCCGGATGGCCAACGTCCTGGTGCGCCCCGCCGCCCACACCCACGAGATCGTCCTCGACCTGCCCGCCGGCGTGGGCGACGAGGGCGTCATCCCGCTCGACGACATCCTGGTCGGCGTCCACCACGACCGCTACCGGCTGCGCTCGCGGCGCCTGGGCACCGCGCTGCGCCCCACCGCCCGCCACATGCTCAACTCCCACCAGGCGCCCGCCGTCTGCCGCTTCCTCGACGAGGCCGCCCGCGACGGCTGCCCCGAGTTCACGCCCTTCGACTGGGGCCCCGCGGCCGGCTTCCCGTTCCTGCCCAGGGTCCAGTACGGCCGCATCGTGCTCAGCCCCGCTCGCTGGCTGCTTCGCCCACCCGCCGCCGGCGGCGGCGAGGACCGGGCCGATGACCGGGCCGAGCACTGGGCCGAGGACGCCGCGGCCTTCGCCGCCCGCGCCGGCGCCTGGCGCACCGCCTGGTCGGTCCCCGCCCGCCTGTACCTGACCGTGGCCGACAACCGGCTGCTGCTCGACCTCGACGACCCCGCCGGGCTCGAACAGCTGCGCTCCGAGGCCCGGCACGCCCGGGGCGCCCCGCTCCTGCTCCAGGAGGCGCTGCCCGACACCACCGCCGCCTGGCTTCCCGGCACGGACGGCGTCTTCCTGAGCGAACTCGTGGCCCCCCTCGTCCTGCGCCCCCGGCCGACGGCCCCGCCGCCCGCGGCCCCGCAAGCGGCCCCATCGGCGGCGGTCGCGGCGGGGGTCGCGGCGGGGGTCGCCGTGCCCGCGGCCAACGGCCACCCGGTGCCGGTGCGGGAGCGGCTGCGCCTGCCGGGCAGCGACTGGCTGTTCGCCAAGCTCTACTGCGACCCCGACCAGCAGGACGGCCTGCTGGCCGGGCCGCTGCGGCGGCTGTGCGAGATGGCGGAGGTCTCCGGGCTCGCGCGGCAGTGGTTCTTCATCCGCTACGCGGACCCCGACCCGCACCTGCGGCTGCGCTGGAAGGGCGACCACGAGGCGCTGACCCGCCACCTGCTCCCGGAGGTCGCCCGCCTCGCCGCCGCCCTCACCGACGAGGGCCTGGTCTCGCGGCTGGTGGTCGACACCTACGAGCGCGAACTCGAACGGTACGGCGGCCCGCAGGGCACCGACGCCAGCGAGCAGGCCTTCTGCGCGGACAGCCGGGCGGTGCTGCGGCTGCTCGCCGAGACCGCCCCGGCCCGCACCCCGCCGCCCGTACCGTCCGTACCGTCCGCTCCGGAGGTGCCGGCCGACGGGGACCTCGCCGAACTGGCCGCCGTGAGCACCGACGACCTGCTCACCGGGCTGGGCCTGGACCCCGAGGAGCGCCTGCGCTGGTACACCGAGCAGGCCGGGCAGTTCCAGGGCGCCGCCCGCCGCCGGGCCGGCGAGGACTACCGCGTACGGCAGAAGCGCCTGCGCGCCCTGCTCGGCACGCCGCAGGGGCCGGCCCTGCTGGGCGGCGCGGTGCCGCAGATCCTCGCGCAGCGCCGTGACGCGCTCGCGCCGGTGGGCGAGCGGCTGTCCGAACTGGCGGCGGCCGGGCACCTGGGCACCGACCGCGACCGGCTGCTGGGCAGCTACGTCCACCTGCACTGCAACCGCCTGCTGGCCGCACAGCGCCCGTCGGAGGGCTGGCTGCTGCAGATCCTCCAGCGCACCCGCAAGGGCCTGAGCGTCGGCCCGGCCCCCGAGGCGGGCCAGGGCTCCTGACGGCCGGTCCGGTCCACAACCCGGCAGCGGAGCAGCCGGCGCGTACGCCCGGGCCTGCGGGTCGAACCCGCCGGAGGCCTGCCGCCGAGCAGTGACATCCACCCGCACAGCAACCGGCCACCGACCGGGCAGCACCCGCCGGAGAGCCGGCTGCTGCAGATCCTCCGGCGCACCCACAAAGGCCCGAGCGTCGGCCCGGCCCCCGAGGCGGGCCACAGCTCCTGACGGCCGGTCCGGTCCACAACCCGGGAGCGGAACAGGCAGCGCGTGCGCCCGGGCCTCCGAGCCGGTCCGGCCGGTGGCCTGCCGCTGGGCAGTGACGTCCACCCGCACGACAACCGCCCGCCGGCCCCGCAGGGCCCGCCGGAGAGCCGGCCTGCTCCAGATCCTCCAACGCACCCGCAAAGGCCCGAGCCTGGGCCCGGCCCCGTGGCAGGCGCGTCGCGTGGTGCTACAGCCTGGCGGCGGAGAAGGTGTCGCAGCGGGCGAGGTCGCCGGTGCGGTAGCCGGTGGTGAACCAGGCCCTGCGCTGCCCGGCAGAGCCGTGCACCGGCCGGGCAGGACCCGCCGGAGAGCCAGCTGCTCCAGATCCTCCAACGCACCTGCAAGGGCCCGAGCCCGGGCCCGGCCCCGAGGCGGGCCCAGGATCCTGACGGCCGGTCCGGTCCACAGCCCGGCAGCGGAGTAGGCAGCGCGTGCGCCCGGGCCTGCGGGTCGAACCCGCCGGAGGCCTGCCGCCGAGCAGTGACGTCCACCCGCACGACAACCGGCCACCGGCCCGGCAGGGACCGCCGGAGGGCCGACTGCTCCAGCACCCGCACGGGCCCGAGCCTGGGCCCGGCCCCGGGGCCTGTTGACGGCCCGACGGGCGCGTCGCGTGGTGCTACCGCCTGGCGGCGCAGAAGGCGGCGCGTGCGCCCGGGCCTCCGGGCCGGTCCGGCCGGTGGCCTGCCGCTGGGCAGTGACGTCCACCCGCACGACAACCGGCCGCCGGCCGAGCAGGGCCCGCCGGAGAGCCGGCCTGCTCCAGATCCTCCAACGCACCCGCAAGGGCCTGAGCGTCGGCCCGGCCCCCGAGGCGGGCCACAGCTCCTGACGGCCGGTGCGGTCCACAGCCCGGCAGCGCTGCCGGAGCGGTCGCCGGTGGCGAACCAGGCGCCTTGCGCTGCCCGGCAGAGCCGTGCACCGGCCGGGCAGGGCCCGCCGAAGAGCCGGCTGCTCCAGGTTCTCCAGCACACCCGCAGGGGCCCGGCCCCGTGGCAGGCGCGTCGCGTGGTGCTACAGCCTGGCGGCGGAGAAGGTGTCGCAGCGGGCCAGGTCGCCGGTGCGGTAGCCGGTGGTGAACCAGGCCTTGCGCTGCTCGGCGGAGCCGTGCGTCCAGGCCTCCGGGTTGATCCGGCCGGTGGCCTGCTGCTGGATGCGGTCGTCGCCGACGGCCGCGGCCGCGTCCAGGCCCTGGGCGATGTCCTGGTCGGTGAGGGAGGCGATCAGCGGGCGGCCGGTGGAGGGCTGCGGGGTGGTGGTGGCGTGGTGCGCCCACACCCCGGCGTAGCAGTCGGCCTGCAGTTCCAGGCGTACCGAGCCGCTGGTGGCGCCCTGGCGGTCGGCTCCGGCCTTCTGCATGGCGCCGGTGAGGTTCTGGATGTGGTGGCCGTACTCGTGGGCGACGACGTAGGACTCGGCGAATGGGCCGCCCTGGGCGCCGAAGCGGGCGGACAGTTCGTTGAAGAAGCCGAGGTCGAAGTAGGCCTTGCGGTCGCCGGGGCAGTAGAAGGGGCCCACGGCGGAGGTCGCGGCGCCGCAGGCGGTGGAGACCTGGCTCGTGAACAGCACGGTCTCGGCGTTCTTGTAGGGCAGGTTGGTGCGGCGCGGCAGTTCGGTGCGCCAGAACTCCTGGAGGCTGTTGGTGACGGCGACGATCCGGCAGTCCTGGCGCTTGTTGGCGTCCGCGCCGGTCTTGCAGGCCTGCTGGACCTCGCCGGCGGTGCGGGGGTTGGCGGAGCCGGCGGAGGTGCCGTCGCCGGAGGACAGGCCGAGCAGTTGCGGGTCGACGCCCAGGACGATCGCGAAGAGCACGGCGAGCAGGCCCACCGCCCCGCCGCCGATGGCGACCTTCCCGCCGGGGATGCCGCGCCGGTCGTCCACCTGGGAGGTGTCGAGGTCGCCCTGGTCGTCGAACTGCATGTGCCCCTGCCTGCCCGCTTCTGTCGTGTTTGCACCCACTGGTGACGGTCTGTGCCAGCCTACGGTCCCCGGGGCCCGCGGCGCCGCAGCGGGGCCCCGGGCGCCGGGCGCGCGGAACGGCCGGGCGCGCGGGCGGCGGGGCCGGGCGGGGCGGCGGGGCCGGGGCGGGCGGGAATTCGGGTGCCCGGCGGGCGGGGCCGTGCGAGCATCGGCGGGTGACCGACACGGACGAGCTGTCCGGCGCCGACCTGGTCGGCAGGCGGCTGCAGGGCGTGACCGCGGCGTGGCACCGCTACGCCGACAGGGAACCGTCGCTGCTGCACCTGTGGCTCCGTCTGGAGGGGCTGGGGCCGGTGCTGTTCCACACGCCCTCGACCGGCCTGTCCCTGCGGGCCGGGCCACCGCACGGACCGCACGCGACGGCGCCGTACGGCAGCGTCCTGGTGACCGACGATCCGCCGCAGGTCCCGGTGACCCGGTTCGTCGGGCGGCCCATCCGCTCGGTGCGCGAGATCGGCTACGACGACGGCCAGGTCGCCTTCCCGGCCGGCCTCGCGCTCCTGTTCCCCGGCGGGAGCGTGCGCCTGCTCGCCCTCGTCGACGAACCGGTCGTCGCCCACGACCGGGACCTGGGCGCCGTGGAGGCCCACCTGCACGAGGACGCGGCCCTCGCCCGGGTGGTGCGGACCTGCGGGGGCTTCCCGTCGCAGTGGGACGCCTGGACGACCGGCGGCCGCTACCTGCACCTGCACTACCGGCACGGCCACGGCAGCGTCGAGCAGCACCCGAGCGAGGACCCCGACACCTGGGACGGCCCGGGTTCCAGGCTCTGGGCCGTCTGGGACGACGGCACCGGCGGCGGCCGGATCGAACTCGCCGACTTCCTCGCCGAGGCCGGCCTGCGCCTGGCACCGCGCGCCGACGCCGGGGCACCGTAGCGCCCGCCGCCCGGCCCTCCCCGTACGAGGAGGGCCGGGGAGGGCCGGGCGGTGCGGCCGGTGCGGGGCGGTCAGGCGGCCGGGGGCGGGGCGGGGGCGTAGCCGGCGGGGCGGGTGGTGAAGGTGCCGCGGCCCTGGGTGCGGCCGCGCAGGCGGCCGGCGTAGCCGAAGAGTTCGGCGAGCGGGACGAGGGCGTTGATGCGGGCGGTGGGGGTGGGGCCGGGGCCGGGGTCGGGGTCGGTGGAGCGGATGTGGCCGCGGTGGGCGGCGAGGTCGCCCAGGACGGTGCCGAGGGCGTCCTGGGGCACGGTGACGTCCACCTCGGCGAGCGGTTCCAGCAGGTGCAGGCGGGAGGCCTTCAGGGCCTGGCGCACGGCGTTGCGGGCGGCGGTGCGGAAGGCGAGGTCGGAGGAGTCCTGGGGGTGGGTGGCCCCGTCGGTGAGGGTGACGGCGACGCCGGTGACCGGGTGCCCGCCCAGCGGTCCCTCGGTCAGGGCGTCGCGGCAGCCGGCCTCGACGGCCTGGACGTACTCGCGCGGTACCCGGCCGCCGGTGACGGTGGAGGTGAACGCGAAGTCCTGTGCGGCGCCCGGTGGCAGGGGGTGGACGTCGAGGACGAGGTGGGCGAACTGGCCCGCGCCGCCGTCCTGTTTGGCGTGGCGGTGGACGAAGCCGGTGACGCCCTCGAGGAGGGTTTCGCGCAGTGCGACGCGCGGGCGCCCGGCCACGGCGTCGACGCCGGCCTCGCGCCGGATCTTCTCCAGGGCGACCTCGAGGTGCAGTTCGCCCTGGCCGGACAGGGTGCGCTGGCCGGTGTCGGGGTCGGTGGCCACGCGCAGCGAGGGGTCCTCCTCGGCGAGGCGGGCCAGGGCGGCGGCGAGTCTGTCGGTGTCGGTGGTGCGGCGGGCCTCGACGGCGACGGTGACGACGGGTTCGGCGTGCACGGGGGCCTCCAGGGCGATGGGGTGGTCGGGGTCGCACAGGGTGGCGCCGACGCGGGTGTGCTTGGGGCCGGCGACGGCGACGATGTCGCCCGCTCGGGCGTGGTCGGTCTCGGCGTGGTGGAGGGTGAGGATGCGGGCGACGCGTTCGGTGCGGCCGGTGGCGGTGTCCAGGACGGTGTCGCCCTTGCGCAGGGTGCCGGCGTACAGGCGCAGGTGGGTCAGGCGCCCGGTGGGGGCGGCGGTGACCTTGAACGCCAGGGCGGTCAGGGGCTGTTGGGGGTCGGGGCGGCGCTGCCGGGTGCCGTCGGCGCAGCGGGTGGGCGGCAGGTCGAGGGGGGAGGGCAGGTAGGCGACGGCGGCGTCCAGGAGCGGTTCGATGCCGCGGTTGCGGTAGGCGGAGCCGCCCAGCACCACGACGGCCTCGCCGGTGCGGGTGAGGTCGCGCAGGGCCGCGCTCAGGGTGGCGGCGCTCAGGGTGGCGTGGGCGCAGTACTCCTCCAGGGCGCCGGGGTGCAGTTCGGCGACCGCCTCCGCCAGGGCGTGGCGCCGGCGCGTGGCCTCGTCGCGGAGTGCGTCGGGGACCGGGCCCTCGTGGAGGGTGCCGTCGTCGTCCCAGGTCAGGGCGCGCTGGCGGATGAGGTCGACGACGCCGGTGAAGGAGTCCTCGGCGCCGATGGGCAGGTGGACGGCCAGCGGGTGGGGGTGCAGGCGGTCGCGGATGGCGGCGACGGCGGTGTCCAGGTCGGCGCCGGGGCGGTCGAGTTTGTTGACGAAGGCGATCCGTGGCACTCCGTGGTGGTCGGCCCGGCGCCACACGGACTCGGTCTGCGGCTCGACGCCGGCGACCGCGTCGAAGACGGCCACCGCGCCGTCCAGGACGCGCAGGCAGCGTTCGACCTCGGCGGCGAAGTCGACGTGGCCGGGGGTGTCGACGAGGTTGATCCGGTGCCCGGCCCAGGCGCAGCTGACGGCGGCGGCGAAGATGGTGATGCCGCGTTCGCGTTCCTGGGGGTGGCAGTCGGTGACGGTGGTGCCGTCGTGGACCTCGCCGCGCTTGTGGGTGAGGCCGGTGAGGTAGAGGATCCGCTCGGTGACGGTGGTCTTGCCGGCGTCGACGTGGGCGAGGATGCCGAGGTTGCGGACGGCGGCGATACCCGCCGTGGCGGCGGTGTTCGTGGTGCCGGTGCCGGTGCTGGTGGTGCGCGCGGTGGTGGTGCCCGCGGTGGCGGTGGCGGTGTTCGTGGTGGTGGTGTGGGTGCGCATGGCCCGGGTGCCTTTCGGGGCGGTGGTGCTCTACGGGTGGGCGCGCGATGGGTGCGGTGCCGGCGCGTCGTCGGGCACGGCGGCCGACGGGTCGTCGGGCGCGGTGCCGGGAAGCGGCCCTGCGGCGTCGCGGTGGTGCGGCGGCCGGTGTCAGGCGGTGGCGGCACGGCTCCGGTGCCGGCCGCGCAGCGGGCACCGGGAGGACGGGGACACCAGGATCACCTCGTACCGCGACGCGGGCGAGGGGGCGGCGGCGCGGTGCTTCGCCATGGCCGCCCGCCCCCTCTCCTGCCTCGTCCGTCGCGGTCGCCGCGATCATCACGGTCGTCGGGCCGCGCGTCGGGGCGCGGCCGCGTGGCGAGTGTAGGCACGGCGGGCCGCGCGGTGCGACGGGTTTAACGGTGCGTCGGATTTGACGGACCCGACGGCTACGGGCCCACCGGGCCCACGGGCTCCGCGGGTTGTGCGGTGCCGGCGGGTTGTGCGGTGCCGGGGCCGGGCGGTGTCCCGAAGCGCAGCACCGGCTCGGACCAGCCGTCGTCGGCCACCCCGGCGTCCAGGGCGGCGCCGATGGCCCGTTCCTCGTAGCCGAAGTGGGAGTCCATGATGGCGGCGAGCCCGTCGAGTTCGCGTGCGATGGCCGTCAGGTCCGCGCCGGGGTCGGTGGCGGCGGCGTGGTCGGCGAGTTCGCGGACCCGGGTGAGGATGCGGGTGATGAGGCCGTGGTCCTCGACGAGTTTGGCGATGGTGGGGGCCAGGTCGGGGCGCTCGCGCAGGAGTTGGGCGAACAGGCCGCCGTCCTCGCCCTGGTGGTGGTTGGTCAGGGCGGTGCAGAAGGCCAGGCAGTGGGCGAGCAGCGGGTCCTGGCCGTGCGGGCGGGGGCGGCCGAGGCCGGCGCGCAGGTCGGCGAGGCGGCGGCGCAGGTCCTGGTGCGCGGTGGAGAGCTGGCGGCTGAGGGCGGCCGTACGGCCGGTGGAGGGGGAGGCCACGAGAAAAGTGGGTCCTTCGGTCGGGCACCTCCATGCCTGACGCGGTCCGTCACCGGCACGCGATGCCGCCGCCCATCCGATCACGTGGCGCGCCCGGTGGGCAAGGGGGTTTCGGCCGGCGCCCCGTCGCCGGGGCGGACGGTACCGGCGCGCGGGCGCCCGCACAGGATCCCGGCGGCGACCAGGGCCAGGCCCAGGCCCTGGCGCGGCCCGAAGGGGTCGCCGTCCAGGGCGGTGCCCAGCAGGACGCCGGTGAGCGGGTTGAGCAGTCCGAGCAGGCCCACGGTGGCGGCCGGCAGGTGGCGCAGCCCGGTGAACCAGCAGGCGAAGGCGAGGGCGGTGGCGACGACGGCGGTGTAGCCGAAGGCGAGCAGGGTCGGTACGTCCACGGGCGGGGGCGCGCCCTCGACCACGAAGGCCGCCGGCAGCAGCACCAGGGCACCGGCGGTCAGCTGCCAGGCGGTGGCGGCCAGCGGGTCGGCGCCCTCGCGCCAGCGGGCGGCCAGCACGTAGCCGACGCTGGAGACCAGCATCGCCCCGGCCGAGGCGGCCAGCCCCGCCCAGCCGATCCGCTGGCCCGGTCCGGCCAGCGCCAGCGCGACCCCGGCCAGGCCCACCCCCGCCCCCGCCAGGTGGGCGCGGCGCGGGCGCCGGCCGGCCAGCGCCCAGGCGGTGAGCAGCATCGCGAGGGGGGAGGCGGCCATGGCGGTGGCGGCGGTGCTGGTGGGCAGCAGCTGGGAGGCGAGGTAGAGCAGGAGGAGGAAGGCGGCGGTGTTGAGCAGGCCGAGCACGGCGCTGCGCCACCACCAGGCGCCGTGCGGGCGGCGGCGGGCGCAGGCGAGCAGCAGCAGGCCGGCGGGCAGGGCGCGCAGGGCGGCGCCCCACAGCGGGCGGTCGGCGGGCAGGTGGGCGTGGGTGACCCAGTAGTTGGCGCCCCAGGCGACGGGGGCGAGGGCGGTGAGCAGCACCCACCGCGCGTTGGCTTCCATGGAAGACAATATAGCTTCCCGGGAAGCTATCGGGGGTAGGATGGGCGTCATGGATGCCACCGATGCCACCGATGCCACCGATGCCGCGGGTGCCAGGGGTGCTGCGGGTGCCAGGGGCGCCGGGGGTGCTGCGGGTACCACCGATGCCACGGGCGCCACGGGTGCCTCGGGTGCCGCGGGTTCCTTGGGGCCCGGCCGGCCTGCGGACCACGTCGCCCGGGTCCAGGCCGAGTGGCGGCGCGAGCGCCCCGACCTCGACGTCTCCCCGCAGGCCGTCATCGGGCGCCTGCACCGCCTGGCCGCCCGCCTGACCGCCGAGCTGACCCTCGTCTACCAGCGCTACGGGCTGGGCGAGGGCGAGTTCGACGTGCTCGCGGCGCTGCGCCGGGCCGGCGCCCCCTACGAGCGGGCGCCGGGCGAGCTGGCCGCGCACACGATGGTCACCACCGGGGCGATGACCAAGCGGATCGACCGCCTGGAGCGCGCCGGGCTGGTCACCCGCCGGGCGGCGGTTCAGGACCGGCGCGGGCGCGTGGTCGCCCTCACCGGGGCCGGGCGGCGGCTGATCGACGAGGCGTTCACCGCCCACATGCGCAACGAGCACCGGCTGCTGGCACACCTGGACCCCGGGGAGGCCGCCGCCCTGCAGGGGCTGCTCACCGTCTGGCAGGAGCGCCTGGACGGCACCGGCGGGAACGGGCACGGCTCCGGCGGGGACGGGCACGGCGTTGGGGACGGCGCCGGGGACGGGGGCGGGGACGGCGGGGGCGCGGAGTCCGTGGAGGGAGGCGGGCCCGGCGCCGGGGCGTGAGAGGCTGACGCATGACCAGCACGCCGCCCCCGTCCGACGTCCCGCCCCCGCACTCCCCCGGCCCCGGGCCCGGGCCTGCCGCGCCGCCGCCGGGCTGGGAGAACCCGGCCGTGCGCGCCGACCGGCGCCTGGTGGAGATGCTGCAGGAGCTGCGGGTGCTCCAGACCGGCGTGCAGATCGTCTTCGCGTTCCTGCTCGGCGTCGCGTTCACCCCGCGCTTCGCCGAACTCACCGACGCCCAGCAGGACGTCTACGTCGCCACCCTGCTGCTGTCGGTCGTCGCCGCGGCCGTCCTGGCCACCCCCGTGGCGCTGCACCGCGGGCTGTACCACCACCCGGGCAAGGAGCGGATCGTCACCGTCTCGGTGCGCGTCGCCCAGGTCGGCCTGCTGCTGCTCGCCTGCGCGCTGACCGGCGCCGTGCTGCTGGTCCTGGACGTCGTCCTCGGCACGGCGCTCGCGCTGCCGATCACCGGCGCCATCGCGCTGATCTTCGGCGTGCTGTGGTTCGTCCTGCCCTGGGCGGTGCGCCGCGCCGCCGCCGGCGACCGGACCTGACCCGCCCCCGGACCCGGGGGCGCGCGGCGCGGGGACTACCGTGCCCGGTATGCACACCGACGAAAGCCCGTGGGACGTCCTGCTGATCGGCGGCGCCTCCGGCCTCGGCAAGAGCCGCGCCGCCGCCCTCCTGTCCGCCCGCCACGGCGCGTTCGTGGTCGAGTTCGACGACGTGGTGGCCGCCCTGCAGGCCGCCACCACCCCCGCCGGCCACCCCGGCCTGCACCACTTCACCACCGCGCCCGACCCCGGCGCGCTGAGCCCCGAGCGCGTCCTGGAACTGCAGATCGCCACCGCCCGCGCCCTGGACGACGCGCTGCTCGGCGTCGTGCGCAACCGGCTCACCGTGGACGTGCCCGCCATCGTGGAGGGCGACTACCTCACCCCGGCCGCCGCCGCCCGCGCCGCCGCCGAGGCCGCCGGGCAGGGCCGGCGGGTCCGCGCGGTCTTCCTGCACGAGGACGACCCGCAGCGCATCGGCGCCAACTACGCCGACCGCGAGCCCGAATCGGGCCCGCAGCCCGAACGCGCCGCCGTCAGCGCCCGCTACAGCACCTGGCTCGCCGACCAGGCCCGCGCCCACGCCCTGCCCGTCGTCGCCTGCCGCCCGTACGCCACCCTGCCCGAGCGCCTGGCCGCCGCCCTGGCCTGACCCCCGGCCCCGGCCCCGGCCCCTGCCCCTGAGCTTTCGGCCCCTCGGTCTCCGACCCCTGGGCGTCCGGCCCCTGCTCCCTCGGTCTCCGGCCCCTGGGCATCCGGCCCTTGACCCCCGGTCGGGGGCCGGGGCCGGCCGTCACGCCGCGGGCGCGTCCTCGATGTCGGAGATCAGCTTGGTGCCCAGGTCGCTCCGCACGGCCAGCCGGGTGTACCCGGCGTCGGGGCCGGTGCCCCAGGTGAGCGTGACGGTGGTGAACAGGTGCCCGGCGCCCGAGTCGTGGTAGCGCACCTCCCAGCGGGTGGGCACGTCCTGCCCGCGCAGCACGCCGTCGGCGTGGTCGGCCTCCTCCCAGGCGGCCGGCCGCCGGCGCAGGTCCTCGGTGAGGCAGTGGGCGCGCAGCCGGTCCGACAGGTCGTCGGTGCCGTCGTCGACGGCGTCGGTGCAGGCGCCGTAGAAGTCGGCCACCCGGTCCAGCGCGGAGTCCGGGCCGCCCTCGCGCACCGCGGAGCCCGCGGCGGCCTGGGTGGCGGTGTCGGCCACGAACGCCCCCCGTCCGTCGGGCCGGGGCGCGCATGCGCGCCCCGGCCGCTCCCTCGACCTGCCCGGACCAACGAGCCGGTCCCGGGAAAGTTGCGGCCTGTCCCCCTCCCCTGCCCCCTGCCCCCTGCTGCGCGGTCAGTGCGGCAGTGCCTGCCCGTGGTCGTAGGCGGTGCGCGCGGCCAGGACCTGCGGCATGTGGCACTCGGCCCAGTCCTTGATCTGCTCCACGAGCGGCAGCAGGTCGCGTCCGAGGCCGGTGAGCGCGTAGTCGACGCGGGCCGGGACCCCGGCGGTGACGGTGCGCGCGACCAGGCCGTCGCGTTCCAGGGCGCGCAGGGTCTGGGTGAGCATCTTCTCGCTGACCCCGGCCAGGCGCCGGCGCAGGTCGCTGTAGCGCAGCGGCCCGTCGGCGAGGGCGGTGACGGCCAGGCTGACCCACTTGTCGCCGATCCGGTCCAGGAGCTGGCGGGCCGGGCAGTGGGCGAGGTAGGCGTCGTAGGCGGCCGCCTCGGCGGCGCGGCGCTGGGCGGCGGTCGTGGTGGGCACCGGCCCACTCTCCTTTCCGTACGGTACGCACCTTCGGGTACGTCCTTCCCTATGGAGAGTAACTCTCCTTAGGTTGGGCGCAGTTGCCGGATACGTGAAGACGTGACGACGTTCGGGCGTGAGGACGTGCGGGCGTGAAAGGGGTGTGGGCGGTGCGTGCGGTGGTGGTGCGGGGGTTCGGTGGTCCCGAGGTGCTGGAGCTGGCGGAGGTGGAGGTGCCGCGGCCGGGGCGCGGGCAGGTGCGGGTGGCGGTGGCGGCGGCCGGGGTCAACCCGGTGGACGCGGTCACCCGTTCCGGGGTGCTGGCGCAGGCGGGGCTGATGGCGCCCCGGGCGGTGACGGGCGTCGGCTGGGACGTGGCCGGGACGGTGGACGCCGTCGGGCCGGGCGTGGAGGGGTTCGCGCCCGGTCAGCGGGTGGTGGGCCTGCGCGACCGCCTGGACGTCGACCTGGGCACCTACGCCGAGCAGGTCGTCCTGGACGCCGACGCGCTGGCCCCGGCCCCGGCGGGCGCCACCTTCGCGCAGGCCGCGACGCTGCCGCTGAACGGCCTCACGGCACTGCAGGCCCTGGACCTGCTCGCCCTGCCGGCCGGCTCCACCGTGCTGGTGACCGGCGCCGCGGGCGCGGTCGGCGGCTTCACCGTCGAGCTGGCCGCGCTGCGCGGCCTGCGGGTGGCCGCGCTCGCCGGGCCGGAGGACGAGGAGCTGGTGCGCGCGCTGGGCGCCGAGTGGTTCGTGCCGCGCACCGTGCCCGATGTGGCGCGCGCGGTACGGGAGTCGGTGCCCGGCGGGGTCGACGGCGCGGTCGACGCCGCCCTGCTCGGCGTGCGGGCCCTGGGCGCGGTGCGCGGGCGCGGCGCCTTCGTCGCGGTCGCGGCCGGCAGCGCGCCGACGGCCCTGCGCGGCATCCGGGTCGCGAACGTGTGGATCACCGCCGACGGCCCCGCCCTGGCCCGCCTCTCGGCCCTGGCCGCCGACGGCCGCCTCACCCTGCGGGTCGCCGACACCCTCCCCCTGGAGAAGGCCGCCGACGCCCACCACCGCCTGGAGGCCGGCCACCTGCGCGGCCGCCTGGTCCTCACCCCCTGACCCGCCCTCGGGGCACGGGCGGGAGGCCTGCCCCGGGAACGGCGGCAGGCCCTCTTCGATGTGATCCGCGTCACGGCGGGGCTGCGGCAACAGCGCTCCGCCCGGGGAGGCCGTCCGGGTTGAGGGGAAGGACTCTCGGGTTGCACGATGACAGCCGGCCGCGCTCCGGCCAAGCCGCCCGGACGACTTCGGACACTCCCGGACACTCCCGGACGCCTCACCGTCCCGAGCAGGCGTGACCGCCTCCCTTCGCCTGCGGCGGCCCGGACGTTCCCGGACGGCTTCGGACGGGCGGGCGCCGGAACCGTGCGCTGCGGCGTCCGAACCTGTCCTGACGCGAGGTCATATCGCCCTCGACAGAGGGGTGTTGCCGCTTTCTTCGCCCTCGGGCGGGAACTTGCGCGGGTCTTCGCGGCCCGCGCATCATCTGAGCCTGCCGCCCGCCGGGTGGCCCAGGGGACGGCAATCCCCGTGTCCGGGTTGAGGGTTCAGAAGGGACCACTGTGCTGTTCGAGTTCCGGTGCGCGGTGCGGCGCACACCGCCGCCCGCCCCGCCCGCCCCGCCCGCCGGGGGCTCCGGTCCGCGGCGCGCCGTACCGGCCGCCGCGTTCCTCGCGATCGCGCTGGCCGGCGTCATCGCCCTGGCCGTCCTCGGGTACACCGTCGAGGCCCTGGTCACCGTCATCGTCACCGCCGCGACCGAGGCCTCCGGCAGGGCCGCGCGGAGGCCGCGATGAGTGCACGTGAGGAGTTCTTCGCCGAGATGGAGGAACAACTCCTGCTCGCAGGTCGACCCTCCCTGACCGGGCTCGCACGAAAGACCGGCCTGCCGGTCACCAGCGTGTTCAGGGTCTTTCAAGGGCCGACCATTCCCCCGGTGCGGCCCCTGACGGTCCTGCTGGAGGCGATGGGCGCGAACGATCGCACCCGGCAGCATGCACTGCTCCTCCGCGAGGCGGCCCTCAGGGAGAGCCGTGCCGCCGTACAGCGCGCCACCGCCGAGCGGATCACCGCCTTCGAGCCGCCCGCACCGCTGCCGGCCGCGGGCGAACCCGACCCCCTCCTGCTCTCCACCGCCCAGGAGTTCGTCGCCGGCCTGACCGACGTCCGGATCTGGGCCGGCGAGCCGTCCCTGCGCCGCCTGGAGGAGCGCAGCGTGGCGGCCCATCAGCAGGGGCGGACGGGCTACGGCCGGGTGCTGCGGCGCAGCACGATCTCGGACATGCTGAACTCGCCGGTTCTGCCGCAGTTGGAGAAGGTGCGGCATTTCCTGCAGATCTGCGGGGTGCGGGACGTCGATGCGTGGGTGTACACGTGGCGGCGGATCCGGACGGTGGAGAGGGCGGCCGGGCGGCGGGCGGCCTGAGGGCGGCGGGCCCGGAGCAGGAAGTCGGCGGGTCCGACGTCCTACTGCGGGCCCTGGTCCGCGGGTGCGGTCGGGGCCGTGGGGGCGGTCGGTGCCGCGGGGGTGGTCGGCGGTTTGGTGTGGAGGACTTCGCGGGCCTGTTCGGCGGCGCGCACGATGCTCTCGCTGATGAAGTCGAGGAAGCGGGCGATGTTCTCCAGGCGGACGGCGGCGGGGGTGCCGGGGCCCAGGACGGCGATGCCTTCGCGGGCGGCTTCGATGACCTGGTCGTTGGCGCGGGCGCTGGCGATGGTGGCCTGGTAGTAGAGCTCGTCGTCGACGATGTAGCGGTCGCGGCGGCGTTCGTCGCGTTCGCGGCGTACCAGGCTCTGGCTCTCCAGGAAGGCGATGGCCTTGGAGATGGAGGCGGGGCTGACCTGCAGTCGCTGGGCGAGTTCGGCGGCGGTGAGGCTGCCCGCGTCGGTGGTGGACAGGCAGGTGATCACCCGGGCCGCCATCCGGGACAGGCCCGAGCCCACGAGGACGGTGGTGAACCGCTCCTCGTAGGCGGCCACGGCCTCGCTGTCGCGTCCGTGGCCGCTCGGTTCGGGGTGCGGGGCGCCGGCGGGGGCGCGCAGGCGGCGCCGGGCGCGGCGTTCGGTGGCGCGGTGGGCGAGGTCGGCGCGGTAGGCGAGGGGGCCGCCGTTGCGCATCACCTCGCGGGTGACGGTCGAGGTGGGGCGTTCCAGGCGCCGGGCGATCTCGGCGTAGGGCAGGCCGTCGGCCACGCCCAGCGCGATCTGCTGGCGTTCCTGCTGGGTGAGCCTGCCTCCCGGCATCGCGCGTCCCCTCACTGCTCGTCGGAGCTGGTCGGTGTTTCTCGGTGTTTCTCGGTGTTCGCCGGTGTTCGCCGGTGCCGGTGCCCGGGCGGGTTCCCGGCCGGGGCCCACCATAGCGTTCACCTTCCACCCATTGCAATGATCGCACCGGTCGCCGTTGCGTTACCCGACAGGCTTGTTGCAACAATTTCCCGGCATTCACCTGCAGCGATGCCGATCTGACGCAACGAACTGATTGCCAGGATCCTGAACGCAACGTAGCGTTTCCAATGTCGGAAACACCGACCGGGCCGCCCGGAGACCGGGCCCGGGCCCGCACCCACCAGCCGCAACAGGAGAGCACCGTGCAGAAGTTCGACACCCCCGCCCCGGTCACCGTCGTCCTGGACGTCCCGGGCGGGCGGGTGCAGCTCATCGCCGCCGAGCGCACCGACACCACCGTCGAGGTCCGCCCCGCCGAGCCGGGCAGGAACCGCGACGTCCAGGCCGCCGAGCACACCGCCGTCGCGTTCGCCGACGGTGTCCTGCGGATCACCACCGCCGCCACCGGCGGCCGGCTGCTGGGGCCCACCGGCTCCCTGGAGGTCACCGTCCAGCTGCCGGCCGGCTCCGCCGTGCGGGGCAGGGCCGCCGCCGCCGAACTGCGCGCCGTCGGCCGCCTGGGCGACGTCGCCTTCGACGGCGCGTACCACCGCACCAAGATCGACGAGGCCGCGAGCCTGGAACTGACCGCCGTCGACGGCGACGTCGAGGTCGGCCGCCTGGGCGGGCCCGCCCGGATCACCACCACCCGCGGCGACATCCGCGTCACCGAGGCCCGCGGCGGCACCGTCGAGCTCAGCACCCAGTCCGGGAACATCACCGTGGGCGCCGCCGCCGGCGTCTCGGCGGCCCTGGACGCCGGCACCGGCCACGGCCGCGTCAGCAACGCCCTGCGCAACCACGGCACCACCGTGCTCGACATCCGCGCCACCACCTCCCACGGCGACATCACCGCCCACAGCCTCTGAGCACCCCCACCCCCACCCGCCTCCCCCCGTTACCGTCTTCGTGGCTCCGCAATGGGGCCACCGGCCTTCGGGTCCGGCATGACTTCCCCCCTTGTTGTTCATGATCCGGGGGGTGGTGCCACCGGGCCCGAAGGCATCGACGGACCGCTGATGAGGGGCTTGAGCACCGGCTTCACCCGCGCCGGAAGAGCTCTCCGTAACGTGGATGTGGCA
>NZ_JBEXJK010000157.1:0-17724 GCF_040609095.1 Kitasatospora sp. NPDC004799 | reverse complement strand
ACCGCGAAGGTGCACGCCGCGGCCTGGAAGGACACCTTCGACACCTTCCTGCGCGACCCGGGCGAGCAGCGGGTCCTCCCGGACGCCGGCCGCGCGCTTGGCGCCCTGGCAGTCGGTGCACCAGACCGGCGAGGCCGGCCCGTCCGGGTACACCATCTCCTCGGGCGGCAGGTAGTGCCCACCGCACTCGACGCACTCGAAGACGAACCTCATCCGACGATCACCGTCCCGGATCCGTGGCACCGACCGCAGGGCGACCAGAAGGTGTGGACGCTGGGCACCATGCTTCCTTCCTCGTCCAGTTCGACCGTTGCCTCGGTCTTCTGGGTCCCCCCGGACCCGCCGCAACCGGAACAGGACTGAACCTCGGGCATATGCCGTCCCTCCGTAGCGGAGCACCACCGTAGCGCGATTCTCCGTCAGGAAGCACCGCTCGCCCGGATCCGCCACCCGTACGGGTAGCGCGGACTCCCGCCGCACACCCCCGCCGAAAGGATGTCGGCCCCCGCCCGAGCACCGGAGCGGGGGCCGACCGTACAGGGGGAGCCGTCAGCCGCGGGCGGCCCGCAGGAACTCCCGGTTCATCGCCGCGATGCTGGGCAGCGGGATGCCCTTGGGGCAGGCGGTGGCGCACTCGCCGGTGTTGGTGCAGCCGCCGAAGCCCTCGGCGTCCATGGCCGAGACCATGTTCCGCACCCGGGCGGACCGCTCCGGCGCGCCCTGCGGCAGCACGTTGAGGTGCACCACCTTGGCGGAGGTGAAGAGCATCGCCGAGCCGTTCGGGCAGGCCGCCACGCAGGCGCCGCAGCCGATGCACTCGGCGTGCTCGAAGGCGGTGTCGGCGGCCTCCTTGGGGACGGGCGTGGCGTGCGCCTCGGGGGCGCTGCCGGTGGGGGCGGTGATGTAGCCGCCGGAGCCGATGATCCGGTCGAAGGCCGAGCGGTCCACCACCAGGTCCTTGACCACCGGGAAGGCCGCCGCCCGCCAGGGCTCGACGTCGATGGTGTCGCCGTCCCGGAAGTGCCGCATGTGCAGCTGGCAGGTGGTGGTGCGCTCGGGGCCGTGCGCCTGGCCGTTGATGACCATGCCGCAGGCGCCGCAGATGCCCTCGCGGCAGTCGTGGTCGAAGGCGACCGGCTGGTCGCCGCGGGTGATCAGCTCCTCGTTGAGGGTGTCCAGCATCTCCAGGAAGGACATGTCCGGGCTGATCCCGCCGACCTGGTAGGTGGTCATCGAGCCGGGTGCGTCCGGGCCCGCCTGGCGCCAGATGCGCAGGGTGAGGTTCATGCGTAGCTCCGCTGGGTGGGGTGGACGTACTCGAAGTCGAGTTCCTCGCGGTGGAGGACGGGCGCCTCGCCGGTGCCGGTGAACTCCCAGGCGGCGGCGTAGGAGAACTCCTCGTCGCGGCGGGCGGCCTCGCCGTCGGGGGTCTGGCTCTCGGTGCGGAAGTGGCCGCCGCAGGACTCGGCGCGGTGCAGCGCGTCCAGGCACATCAGCTCGGCCAGCTCGAAGTAGTCGACCAGCCGGTTGGCCTTCTCCAGCGACTGGTTGAGCTCCTGCCCGGTGCCGGGCACCTTGATCCGGCGCCAGAACTCCTCGCGCAGCAGCGGGATCCGCTCCAGCGCGCGCCTCAGCCCGGCCTCGTCGCGGGCCATCCCGCACTCGTCCCAGAGCAGTTCGCCGAGTTCGCGGTGGAAGGAGTCCGGGGTGCGGTCGCCGTCCACCGCGAGGATCAGGTTGAGCCGGTCCGCCACCTCGGCCTCCGCCTCGGCCGGCACCGGGTGGTCGGCGGGTACGGCCGGCAGCGGGTGGCGGGCCAGGTAGTCGTTGATCGTGGGCGGCAGCACGAAGTAGCCGTCGGCCAGGCCCTGCATCAGGGCGCTGGCGCCGAGCCGGTTGGCGCCGTGGTCGGAGAAGTTGGCCTCCCCGATCGCGAACAGGCCCGGGACGGTGGTCTGCAGGTCGTAGTCGACCCAGAGCCCGCCCATCGTGTAGTGGATCGCCGGGTAGATCCGCATCGGCACCCGGTACGGGTCCTCGGCGGTGATCCGCTCGTACATCTCGAACAGGTTGCCGTACTTGGCCTCCACGGCGTCCCGGCCCAGCCGGCGGATCGCGTCGGCGAAGTCCAGGTAGACGCCCTGGCCGCCGGGGCCGACGCCGCGGCCCTCGTCGCAGACGTTCTTGGCGGCCCGGGAGGCGATGTCGCGCGGCACCAGGTTGCCGAAGGAGGGGTAGATCCGCTCCAGGTAGTAGTCCCGCTCCTCCTCGGGGATCTCGGCCGGCGGCCGGGTGTCGCCCTGCGCCTTGGGCACCCAGATCCGGCCGTCGTTGCGCAGCGACTCGCTCATCAGGGTGAGCTTGGACTGGTGGTCGCCCGAGCGCGGGATGCAGGTCGGGTGGATCTGGGTGAAGCACGGGTTGGCGAAGTACGCGCCGCGCCGGTGGGCCCGCCAGATCGCGGTGGCGTTGGAGTTCTTGGCGTTGGTGGAGAGGTAGAACACGTTGCCGTAGCCACCGGTGGCGAGCACCACGGCGTCGGCCGTGTAGGAGCGGATCTCGCCGGTGACCAGGTCGCGGGCGACGATGCCGCGGGCCCGGCCGTCGACCACCAGCAGGTCGAGCATCTCGGTGCGCGGGTGCAGCTCGACGTTCCCGGCCGCGACCTGCCGGGAGAGCGCCTGGTAGGCGCCGAGCAGCAGCTGCTGGCCGGTCTGGCCGCGGGCGTAGAAGGTCCGGGAGACCTGGACGCCGCCGAACGAGCGGGTGTCCAGCAGGCCGCCGTACTCGCGGGCGAACGGTACGCCCTGGGCCACGCACTGGTCGATGATCTCCACCGAGACCTGGGCCAGCCGGTGCACGTTGGACTCGCGGGCGCGGAAGTCGCCGCCCTTGACGGTGTCGTAGAACAGCCGGCGGACGGAGTCGCCGTCGTTGCGGTAGTTCTTGGCCGCGTTGATGCCGCCCTGGGCGGCGATCGAGTGGGCCCGCCTGGGGGAGTCCTGGAAGCAGAACTGGACCACGTGGTAGCCCTGTTCGGCCAGGGTGGCGCCGGCCGCGCCGCCGGCCAGGCCGGTGCCGACCACGATCACGGTGTGCTTGCGCCGGTTGGCCGGGTTGACCAGCTTGGCGTCGAACCGCCGCTGGTCCCAGCGCTGTTCGATCGGGCCGGCGGGCGCCTTGGCGTCGGCGACCGGCTCGCCGAGGGAGTAATCCAGGTAGCTCACTTCACCACTCCGGTCATCACGGCCACGGGGACGGACAGGAAGCCGGCCGTCAGCACCAGCGCCAGGCCGTTCGCGATCAGCTTGAGCGCCCGGTCGCGGCGGGCGTTGTTGGCACCGAGGCTCTGCGCGGCGCTCCAGAACCCGTGCCGGATGTGCAGGCCGACGGCCAGCATCGCGACCACGTAGAACACGTCGACGTACCAGCGGCCGAAGGAGGCCACGATGTTCTGGTACGTCTGCCCGTGATCGGTGCCCGGGTTCACCGTCAGCGTGGTGAGGTCGAGGATGTGCCAGACGATGAACAGCGCCAGGATCACCCCGCCCCAGCGCATGGTCCGGGTCGCGTAGCTCGCCCGGCGGCGCTTGTGCGCGTACTTGCTCGGCCGGGCCGCGAGGTCGCGGCGGCTGAGCTGGTACGCGGAGACGCCGTGCAGCACCACGGCGGCCAGCAGGCCCGCCCGGGCGATCCACAGGAACCACTCGTGGCCCAGGAACGGCTGGCCGATGGTGCGCAGCCAGGCCGCGTAGCCGTTGATGTCGTCCGGGCCGAAGAACACCTTGAGGTTCCCCAGCATGTGCGCGACCAGGTACAGCAGCATGACCAGTCCGGTGACGGCCATGACCGCCTTCTTGCCGACGGTCGACCGCCACAGGATCGCCAGGGTGGACGGATGCCGGGCCGTCCGAGTCGCGGTTGTCATGGCGGCAACGGTAGGGACGGCGGGCAGGGTACGTCCAAGACATGATGCGGCTCATGACGATAGGCGTGAGCTATCGATGCGGTCTATCCTGGCCCTGTGCAGCTCCAGCAACTCCGCTACTTCCTGGCCGTGGCCGAGACCCGGCACTTCACCCGGGCCGCCGAGGCGGCGCACGTGGCCCAGCCGTCGCTCTCGCAACAGATCCGGGCACTGGAACGGGAGTTGGGCGCGGAGCTGTTCCACCGCACCCGGGGCAACATCGCGCTCACCGACGCCGGGGACGCCCTGCTGCCGCTGGCCCGGCGCATCCTCGCGGACACCGAGAGCGCCCGGCTGGCGGTGCAGGAGACGGTCCAGCTGCGCCGCGGCCGGGTGCGGCTGGGCGCGCCGCCGAGCCTGTGCACCAGCCTGGTGCCGGACGTGCTGCGGGTCTTCCGGGACCGCTATCCGGGGGTGACGCTGGTGGTCCGCGAGGGCGGTTCGCGCGACCTGGTCGGCTGGCTGGCGGCGGGCGAGCTGGACCTCGCGCTGATCATCACCCGGCCGAGCGGGGAGCAGACGCCCGCCCTGGCGGTCACCGAACTGCTGCACGAGGAGCTGGTGCTGGTCGCGGCCGAGCGGCGGGGCCGGCGCACGGTCCGGGTGGCGGAGCTGAAGGACCGGCCGCTGGTGATGTTCCGGGAGGGCTACGACGTCCGCGAGGCGACCCTGGCGGCCTGCCGGGCGGCCGGGTTCGAGCCGCGGTTCGCGGTGGAGGGCGGCGAGATGGACGCGGTGCTGGGCTTCGTCCGGGCCGGCATCGGGCCCGCCGTCGTCCCCGGCATGGTGGCCGCCCGCTCCGGCCTCGCGGTGACGGCGTTCGCCGGCCCCGGCCTGGGCCGCACCATCGCGGTCGCGCACGGCCACGAGGTCCCGCTCACCCGCGCGGCCGAGGCGCTGCGCGAGACCCTGCTCGCCCACCTGCGCGACGCCGCCCGCTCCGGCGAACTCCCCCCGGGCACCCGGCTGTTGCTGTGAACGCCGGGGCCGTCGGGAGCACTCCCGACGGCCCCGGCCCCAGTGCGTCAGGCCGGCAGGACGGCCTCGATCGCGGCGGTCAGCTCCGCCGACTCCGGGGCGACGGCCGGGCGCAGCCGGGCCACCACGGTGCCGTCCGGGGAGAGCAGGAACTTCTCGAAGTTCCAGGAGACGTCCCCGGCCTGGCCCTCCTCGTCGGCGACCTCGGTCAGCTTGGCGTACAGCGGGTGCCGGTCCTCGCCGTTGACGTCGATCTTCTCGAACAGCGGGAAGGTCACGCCGTAGGTGGTGGAGCAGAAGGTGCGGATCTCCTCGGCGCTGCCCGGCTCCTGCCCGGCGAACTGGTTGCAGGGGAAGCCCAGCACGGTGAACCCGCGCCCGGCGTACCGCTGCTGGAGCCGCTCCAGGCCCTCGTACTGCGGGGTCAGGCCGCACTTGGAGGCGACGTTGACGATCAGCAGCGCCTTGCCCTTGTGGTCGGCCAGCGAGGCGGCCGCGCCGTCGAGGGTGCGCAGCGGGATGTCGTACAGGCTCACGGTGGTGGTCCTTCCGGAAGGTCGTCGGGCCTCTGCCGGTGCCACGGTAGCGGTCGCGCGGCGGTCGGCGGTGCCCGGCGTGCCGGTTCCCGGGGTGCGCGGGAGCGTACGCGGCGGTCCGTCCGCCCCCGCACGACCGGTGCGCGCGACCGGTCGCAGCGCCAGCGGCCGGATCGCCGTGGGGGCGTGTTCGGGAAGGGTGGCGAGTTCCTCGAACTCGTTGACCTCGTCGATGTCGGCGGCGGCCATCGCGATGTCGGTGACCCGCTCCAGGATCGCCTCGACCACCACGGGCACGCGGAACTCGGCGGCCAGCCTCTTCGCCTCCTCGAAGGCCGGCAGCAGGCGATCCGGCTCGGTGACCCGGATCGCCTTGCAGCCCAGCCCCTCCACCACCTTGACGTGGTCGACGCCGTAGCCGCCCAGCTCCGGCGCGTTGACGTTCTCGAACTCCAGGCTGACCTGGAACTCGATGCCGAGGGCGCGCTGCGCCTGCCGGATCAGCCCCAGGTAGGAGTTGTTCACCAGCACGTGGACGTACGGGATGCGGTGCTGGGCGCCGACCGCCAGCTCCTCGATCATGAACTGGAAGTCGTAGTCGCCGGAGAGCGCGACGACCTGGCCGTCGGGGTCGGCGGTGGCGACGCCCAGCGCGGCCGGGACGGTCCAGCCGAGCGGGCCGGCCTGGCCGCAGTTGATCCAGTGCCGGGGCCGGTGGACGTGCAGCAGCTGCGCCCCGGCGATCTGGGACAGCCCGATGGCGGTGACGTAGCGGGTCTCCGGGCCGAAGGCCCTGTTCATCTCCTCGTACACCCGCTGCGGCTTGATCGGCACGTCGTCGAAGTGGGTGCGGCGCTGGAGCCGGGCCCGGCGCTCCTGGGTGGCGGCGGCCCAGGCGGTGCGGTCCCGGAGCGTGCCGGCGGCCCGCAGCTCGCGCGCCACCTCGACGAAGAGCGCCAGCGCGGCCTTGGCGTCGGAGGCGATGCCGAGGTCGGGGGCGAAGATCCGGCCGATCTGGGTGGGCTCGATGTCGACGTGGACGAACGTGCGGCCCGCGGTGTAGACGTCCAGGCCGCCGGTGTGGCGGTTGGCCCAGCGGTTGCCGATGCCGAGGACGAAGTCGGAGGCGAGGAAGGTCGCGTTGCCGTAGCGGTGCGCGGTCTGCAGGCCCACCAGGCCGGCGTTCAGGTCGTGGTCGTCCGGGAGGGCGCCCCAGCCCATCAGGGTGGGGACCACCGGGACGCCGGTGAGTTCGGCGAACTCCCGCAGCAGCTCGGCGGCGTCCGCGCTGACGACACCGCCGCCGGCCACGATCAGCGGGCGCTCGGAGCGCTGGAGCAGGGCGACGGCCTTCTCGATCTGGGTGCGGTTGGCGGCCGGCCGGTGCACCGGCAGCGGCTGGTAGGCCTCCGGGTCGAACTCGATCTCGGTCAGCTGGACGTCGACCGGCAGGTCGATCAGGACCGGTCCCGGGCGCCCGGAGCGCATCAGGTGGAAGGCCTGCTGGAACACCCCGGGGACCTGCGCGGCCGCCGGCACGGTGGTGGCGGCCTTGGTGACGGGCCGGGCGATCGAGGCGATGTCGACGGCCTGGAAGTCCTCCTGGTGCAGCCGGGCGACGGGCGCCTGGCCGGTGATGCAGAGGATCGGGACGGAGTCGGCGATCGCCGAGTACAGGCCGGTGACCATGTCGGTGCCGGCCGGCCCGGAGGTGCCGACGCAGACCCCGATGTTGCCGGCCGCGGCGCGGGTGTAGCCCTCGGCCATGTGGGAGGCGCCCTCGACGTGCCGGGCCAGGGTGTGCCGGATCCCGCCGGAGGCCTCGAGGGCGGCGTAGAACGGGTTGATGGCCGCGCCGGGCACGCCGAACGCGGCTCGGACGCCTTCGAGCCGGAGGATCTCCACGGCCGCGCGGGCGGCTGTCATACGGGGCATCGGATCTCTCCTGAGTCGGCCCGCAGTGGCTCGGAGGGCTCATCTCTCGAATTCCACCATACGGAAGAGTGGTTTCTGTATGTGGAAGCACGGTAGGTCGGGCCCCGTCGGGCCGTCAAGGGGCATCAACGGAGGGTGGAAGGGCGGCCGAGCGGCCCGGATTCGTACGTCTGGACGGCGTTCGTGCTGGTGTGCCCGGGGAAGCGGACGCTCCGCGCCGGGAAGCGCAGCCGGTGTGCAGCGCCCGTGAAGGGACGGTGCGGGGTGTGGGGCCGCCCCGCCGGGCTGGGTACCGTCGGTGGCACGCCGGGCCCGTGACGTCCAACTGAGGCCGCGGCAGGGGGGTTCGGGAGCGCCGCGGAGCGGGGGAACTCCGCCGGCGGCCCCGTCCAGGACCAGCGTGCCCGGTCCGCCGCACCGAGCGAGGGACGCACTCCCCTGACCGCACCGACCCGACCCCCACCGCCGCGCTCCGGTCCACCGGGACCCGCGGCCGTACCGCATGCCGCCGCCCCTCCGCGGCCTCCTTCCCCCGTGCTCCTGCTCCCCGCCCTGCAACGGCGCGCCCGCTGCGGCCGGCGCGCGGAAGGAACGTCCCCATGCACTGCTGCACCCCTCCCCGGTCCCCGGCGGTGACCGGGTGAACCCGCCGCCCCACCGGAGCGACAGCCCGCCGGGCCTGCTCCGCAAGCACGGCCCGCCGGGCCGGCCCCGCACCCCGGCCGCCGCCCTGCGCGCCGTCCCCTGGCGCCACGACCTGCCGGCCTCGCTGGTGGTCTTCCTGGTCGCCCTCCCGCTCTGCGTCGGCGTCGCCGTCGCCTCCGGCGTCCCCGCCGAACTCGGCCTGGTCACCGGCATCGTCGGCGGCCTGGTGGCCGGCCTGCTGCCCGGCAGCAGCCTCCAGGTCAGCGGGCCCGCCGCCGGGCTGACCGTCCTGGTCGCCGACGCCGTCGAGCGCTTCGGCGTCGGCGCGCTCGGCCTGCTGGTGCTCTGCACCGGCCTGCTCCAGCTGGCGATGGGCGCGTTGCGGCTCGGCCGCTGGTTCCGGGCGATGTCCGCCTCGGTGGTGCACGGCATGCTGGCCGGCATCGGACTGACCCTGGTGTTCGGCCAGCTCTACGCGCTCGCCGACCGCCGCGCCCCGGCCACCGGCCCGGACAAGATCGCCGGACTGCCCGACCTGCTGGGCGACGTGCTGACCGCCACGGCCGACCCGAGCGCGGTCGCCCTCGGCCTCGGCACCCTGCTGGTCCTGGTGGTGTGGAAGTACCTGCCGGAGCGCGCCGCCCGCGCCGTCCCCGCCCCGCTGGCCGCCGTCGGCCTGGCCGCCGCCGTCACCGCCGCCGCCGACCTGCCGGTGGACCGGGTCCGGGTGGCCGGACTGCTCGACGTGGTGCGCCTTCCCGACCGCGACGCGCTGACCGCCCTGGCCGGCACCGCCGGGCTCGGCACGGTCGTCGCCTTCACCCTGATCGCCTCCGCCGAGACGCTGTTCAGCGCCGCCGCCGTCGACCGGATGCACCACGGCCCGCGCACCGACTACGACCGCGAGCTCACCGCCCAGGGCATCGGCAACGCCGTCTGCGGGCTGCTCGGCGCGCTGCCGATGACCGCGGTGATCGTGCGCAGTGCGGCCAACGTCCAGGCCGGCGCGCGGACCAGGGCCTCGCGGGTGCTGCACGGCGGCTGGCTGCTGCTGTTCACCGCGCTGCTGCCCGGCGCGCTCGGGCTCGTCCCGCTCACCGCGCTGGCCGCCGTCCTGGTGCACGCCGGCGCCAAGCTGGTGCCGCTGCGCCGGATCGTCGCCCTCTGCCGCGGGCACCGGGGCGAGGCTCTGGTGCTGGTGGTCACGGCGGTCGCGATCATCGCCACCGACCTGTTCGACGGGGTGCTGGTCGGCGTCGGCCTGGCGGTGGCCAAGTCGGCCTGGCAGACCTCGCAGCTGCAGATCGCGGTGGAGGAGCAGGTGCGGCCGACCGGGCAGCCGCTGCACCGGGTCCGGCTGAGCGGCAACGCCACTTTCCTGCGGCTGCCCCGGCTGCTGGACGCCCTGGAACGGCTGCCGGGGGACCGGCCGGTGGAACTGGACTGGTCCGGGCTGCGCCACCTGGACCACGCCTGCACGGTGGCCCTGGTCTCCTGGGCCGACCAGCACCGGGCCCGCGCCACCGCGCCGCTGGCCGTCGAACCGCCGCTGCCGACCGTGGCCTGACGACTAGCCTGGTCGCTGGTCCGAGCTGCAGCCCGGACCAGCGACCAGTGCCGTCGAACCACAAGGAGCGCAGAGCCGTGATCGCAGCCTTTTCGGTGACCCCGCTGGGGATCGGCGAGGACGTGGGGGAGGCGGTGGCCGCCGCCGTCCGGGTGGTGCGGGCGAGCGGCCTCCCGAACCGCACGGACGCGATGTTCACCAGCATCGAGGGGGAGTGGGACGAGGTGATGCCGGTGATCAGGGCGGCGATCGAGGCGGTGAAGGCCCACAGCAACCGGGTCAGCACGGTCATCAAGATCGACGACCGGGCCGGGGTCACCGACGGCCTCACCGCCAAGGTCGCCTCGGTCGAGCGCCACCTGGCCGCGGGCGGACCGTCAGACCGCTGAGGCCTGCTGGGCCGCCGGTTCGGCCACCGCGGCCGCGGGCCGGCGGGTGAGCAGCCGGTCCAGGGCGTACGGGCCGGAGCCGAGCGCCGCGATGACCAGGAAGGACCAGCAGAACATCACCGAGAGCTCGCCGCCGTTCTGGATCGGCAGCAGGGCGTGCTCCTGGTGGACGGTGAAGTAGGCGTAGGCCATCGAGCCGGAGCAGAGCAGGGCGGCCACCCTGGTGCCGGCGCCGAGCAGCACCAGGGCGCCGCCGACCAGCTGGATCAGCGCGGCCCACCAGCCCGGCCACTGGCCGAGCGGGACGGTGCCGCCGCCCTTGGCGCCGCCGAGCACGCCGAACAGCGAGGCGGCGCCGTGGCAGGCGAAGAGCAGGCCGACGACGATCCGGAACGCCGTCAGTACGACGGGTCTGACGGCGTCGACGGCCTGCCGGGGGGTGGTGGGGCTGGGTGCGGGCATGCGAAACGCCTCCCGGTGGGGAAGGAGGTGGACGGGGGAGCGGTAAGGGTAGCCTTGGTCTATTCCAGTTGGCAATGCTCCGTCAGAGACGGTGCGTGGGCGGTCAGTTGCTCTTTCTTGACCGATCGATCTCGAAAGGGCTAGCCTTTCCGACATGGCGCGAACGAAGGAATTCGACCCGGACGCGGCGCTGCAGGCGGCCCTGGAGCTGTTCTGGCAGCGCGGCTACGAGGCGACCTCGATGGCCGACCTGGTCGAGCGGCTCGGCGTCGGCCGGGCCAGCCTCTACGCGACCTTCGGCAGCAAGCGGGAGCTGTACCTGCGGGCGCTGGAGCGCTACTGCGAGCAGAGCGACTCGGCGCGGCTGGACGAGCTGTCCCAGCCGGGCCCGGCGCTGCCGGCGGTCCGCGCGCTGGTCCGCCACTACGCGACGGCGGACGAGCGGGAGCGCCGGTTCGGCTGCTTCGTCACCAACACGGCGGTGGAGCTGGCCCCGCACGACCCGGCCGCGTCCCGCCGGGTGGAGGCGAGCTTTGACCACCTGGAGACGCTGCTCACCGGCGCCCTGGTGCGGGCCGCCGCCCAGGGCGAGCTGCCCGCCGGGCGCGAGCCGCGGGCGCTCGCCCGGATGCTGGTGGTGCTGCTCCAGGGCATCCGGGTGGTGGGCAAGACCACCGACGGCGCGACCCGGGCGCGGGACGCCGCCGAGCAGGCGCTGGCCCTGCTGGACTGAGGCCGGGCCGGCTCCGGCCGGCTTCTTCCATCGTGCTCAATGCTGTGCTCAATCTGGATCGAACGGTCTTTATAGAGGGGAGGGTTTTACATGGCTGTCATCACTACCGGCCGGTACGGCTTCGCACTGCTCGGCGTCGTCCAGGCGACGCTGATCCTCACGATCACGATCCTGACCGTGCCGCTGCCGCTGGTGGCGCGGGAGTTCGGGCTCGGCCCGTCCGGCGTGCTGCTGCTCAGCGCCGCGTACGGTCTCTCCTTCAGCTCCTTGCTGCTGCTGGGCGGGAGGTTGACGGACCGTCACGGCGGGCGCCCGGTGCTCCGCGCGGGCCTGGCGCTGTTCGCCGCGGCCTCGATCGCCTGCGCCCTCGCGCCCGGCCACCCCGTCCTGCTGGCGAGCCGCTTCGCGCAGGGCGCCGGCGCCGCCCTCACCGCCCCGGCGGCGGTCGCGGTGGTCCGGGTGCTGCACCCCGAACCGGCCGCCTACCGCCGGGCGATGGCCACCTGGGGCGGCCTGTCGGTGCTCGGCGCCACCGCCGGCAGCGTGGTCTCGGGCGCGGTCGCCGCCGCGGTCTCCTGGCGCTGGCTGTTCGCGGTGCCCGTGCTGGTCGCCCTGGCCGCCCTCGCCCGCTCCGCCGCCTTACCCGCGGCCCTGCCCGCCGCCCCGGCCGGCGCCCGGCAGGCTGCCCCCGCCGGCGCTCGGCCCGCGCTGGACCTGCGCGGGGCCGTCCTCGCCACCACCGGTGTCTGCGCGGCGAGTTACGCCCTGGTGGCGTCCACCGAGCACGGCTGGCGCAGCCCCTGGACGTACGGCCCGCTGGCCGCCGGGCTCGCCCTGCTGCTCGCCTTCGCCGCCGCCGAACGCCGCACCCCGGACCCGCTGCTGCCGCCCGGCTTCCTCGCCGACCGGCGCCGCGCCACCGCCCTCGCCGCCGTCACGGCCACCGCCGCCGGCACCGCGCTCACCTTCGTCCTGCTCTCGCTCTACCTCCAGCAGCTGCGCGGCTGGAGCGCCGCGGCCACCTCCGCCGCCTTCCTGCCGTACGCGGCCGTCCTGCTGCTCGCCGGCCGGCTGGCCGGCCCGCTGACCGCCCGGTACGGGCCGGTGGCGGTCACCGCCGGCGGCCTCGCCGTGGCGGCCGCCGGGCTCGGCCTGCTGGCCGGGCTCGCCCCCGACAGCGGGTACGCCCTCGGCCTGCTCCCCGGACTGCTCCTGCTGCCCGCCGGCGCCGCCGCGGCCTTCGCCGGTGCGGCCGTGCTCGCCACCGGCGGCGTGCCGCCCGAGCGCACCGGGCTGGCCGCCGGAGTGTTCAACACGGCCATGGAACTCGGCCCCACCGCCGGCCTGGCCGCCCTGATGGCGCTGGCCGCCACCCGCCCGAGCGTCGTCGGCGGCTACGCCGCGGCCTTCGCGGCGGCCGCCGTCGGACTGGCGCTCACCGCCGTCGCGGTCGCCGCGCTACCCCGGACCACCCTTCCCGGCACCACCGAACGCACCACCCGAATCAAGGAGTTCACCTCATGACCACGCGTTTCGCCGACAAGTCCGTCCTGGTCACCGGCGGCGGCAGCGGCATCGGCCGGGCCATCGCGCTCGCCTTCGCCCGCGAGGGCGCCCGGGTCGCGGTCGCCGGCCGCGGCGCCGGTCCGCTCGCCGAGACCGTCGAGCTGATCGAGCGGGCCGGCGGCAAGGCGGTCGCGCTCACCGGCGACGTGACGAACACGGAGGACGCCGCCCGGCTGGTCCGGGAGACCGTCGAGCGGTTCGGCGGCCTGGACGTCGCCGTCAACAACGCCGGGGTGCTCGGCGCCCTCGGTCCGGTCGCCGACATCGACGAGGCCGAGTGGCAGCGGGTGTTCGACATCAACGTCACCGGTACCCTGCTCGCGATGAAGCACCAGATCGGCCACATGCGGGCGCACGGCGGCGGCGCCATCGTCAACGTCTCCTCCAGCCTCGGCTTCCACAAGCGGGTCGAGGGCGTCGGTGCCTACACCGCCAGCAAGGCCGCCGTCACCGCGCTCAGCCGGGCCGCCGCCCGCGACCACATCGGCGAGGGCATCCGGATCAACGTCGTCAGCCCCGGCCCGGTGGAGACCGCCATGTCCGGCCGCGCCGGCGAGACCGAGACCGAGAAGGCCGAGCGGATGGCGGCCGACGTCCCGGTCGGCCGGGCCGGCCGGGTCGAGGAGGCGGCCGCCGCGGTGCTGTACCTGGCCTCCCCGGAGGCGGGCTTCAGCGTCGGCACCGACCTGGTGCTGGACGGCGGCATCGCCGCCTGACCACTGCCGGGCTCACTCGCCCAGCCACTCCCCGGGCACGGCCTCGTAGAGCGCTTCCAGCGCCCGCGGGGTCCGTGCCCGGGCGGCCACCCAGGCCCCCTCGGCCACCCCGACCAGTACCTCAGGCCCCCGGTACCAGCGGAAGGAGCGGCCCAGCGCGGGCAACTCCCGCAGGCTGCCCGGCAGTTCCTCGTCCAGCTCGAGGAAGTCGGTCAGCTCGTGCTCCTCCAGCAGCTTCTCCGTCATCGCCATCGCCGCGGCCGCCGTGGAGAAGCGCTCCTCCCAGGGCTCCCACCGCTCCCGCGACGTGTCCGCCAGGTCCGGCCGGACCACCGTCGGCGGATCCTCCCGGTCGAGGTCCGCCAGCAGCACGCCCCAGTGCGCACAGCCCTGGTTCTCCGCCCGGTACACCAGCGCGCCGTCCAGCACGTACAGCTCCGCCGGCGTCAGCAGCACGTCCTGACTGCTGGTGAGGTCCGCCCGGCGGCCGAACAGCCGGTACGCCTCGCGCAGCGCCACCGGCAGCCGCAGGCCGAGCCGCCGCTCGGCCGCGTCCAGCTCCGCGTCCGGGAAGCCGTCGCCGGGCCCCAGCGGCTCGCCCCAGTAGGCGGCGAAGCCCCGGACGAGCGCCCTGGCACCCGCGCGGGAGCGCACACTTTCGGCCATTGCGGCCGGGATGTCGAATTCCGTTTCGTCCACCGGCGCACCGTACGGCACACCGGTGACAGCCCGCCGGACCGCTCAACCGCCGGTCCACCGCCCGTCCGCGCGGCACCGGCCGGATCTGACGCGAACGCGTAATCCCGGCGACACCCGTTGATCACCACGGGGTTTCCGCGCCGTCGTTCGGGCAAGACACGGTTTCGGCCGGAACCGACATCACGAAAGGCGGACGCGCGACAGATGCCGACCGCACCGCACAACGGGCCCCTCCCGGGCCACCCCCCGCGAGCGCGGCGAGGAGGGCGCTGGGGCGAACACGGGCTCGCCTGGGCCTTCCTGCTGCCCTCCCTGGTGGTCTTCGTCCTCTTCATCGGCTACCCGCTGGGGCGGACGATCTACCTGAGCGCCCACGCCAACGACCTCTTCGGCGCGCCCTCCCGCTACGTGGGGGCGAAGCACTACACCGACCTGTTCGCCTCGGCCGACTTCGGCCGCACCCTGACGACCACCGCGCTGTTCACGCTGCTCACCGTGGTGCCCGGGGTGCTCGGCGCGCTGGTGCTGGTGCTGCTCCTGGAGAACCGGATCCGCGGCGTGCGACTGCTGCGCTCGGCGTTCGCGCTGCCCTTCGCGTTCTCGGTGGCCAGCGCCTCGGTGGTGTTCGCGGTGTTCTTCAACCCCGCCAGCGGGGTGCTCAACGGCCTGCTCTCGCACCTCGGCCTCGGCCCGGTCGGCTGGCTGACCGACTCCCGGTACGCGCTGGTCTCGGTGGCCGTCACCACGGTGTGGATGAACCTCGGCTACAACGTGCTGGTGCTCTCCGCCGGCATCGGCTCGATCCCCGGCGAGGTGGTCGAGGCGGCCCGCATCGACGGCGCCTCCGGCCTGCGGCTGGCGCGCTCGATCACCGTCCCGATGCTCGGCCCGAACCTGTTCTTCCTGACCGTGGTCTCCACCGTGCACGCGCTCCAGAGCTTCGGCCAGATCCACATCCTCACCAAGGGCGGGCCGGACGGCTCCACCCGGACCCTCGTCTACTCCGTCTACGAGAAGGCCTTCGCCTACGGCTCCAGCGACTTCGGCACCGCGAGCGCCCAGGCCGTGGTGCTGCTCGTGGTCGTCCTCGCCTGCACGGCCGTCCAGTTCGGCGTCCTGGAGCGGAAGGTGCACTACGCATGACCACCCTGACCACCGGAGCCGGGACGGAGGCCGAGGCGCCCCGCCCGCGCGCCCGCGCCCTCGCCGGGCGCTCCCCGCGTGACCTGCTCGGCCGCGCCGCCGTCTACCTGCTGCTCGCCGTCGCCCTCGTCACCGTCGCCTTCCCGGTCTACTACGCGATCGCCGGCGCCTTCATGGGCCCGTCCGAACTCTCCTCCTACCCGCCCGCGTTGGTGCCGCACTCGGTCACCGGACGGAACTTCTCCGGCGCCGTGGACGCCATCCCGCTGGCCCGCCAGTACGCCAACTCGGCGATCACGGCGACCGCCATCACCCTGGCCCAGCTGTTCACCTCCGTCCTCGCCGCGTACGCCTTCGTCTTCCTGCCGATGAAGGCGCGGGCCGTGGTGTTCGGGGTGTTCCTGGCCACGCTGATGGTCCCGTGGGAGGCCATCATCATCCCCAACTACCTGACGCTGTCCGACTGGGGGCTCGGCAACACCTACTTCGGCCTGGTGCTGCCCTTCCTGGCCTCCGGCTTCGGCACCTTCATGCTGCGCCAGGCCTTCCGCCAGCTGCCCGGCGAACTGCGCGACGCCGCCCGGATCGACGGGGCCGGCCACTGGCGCTTCCTGTGGCGGATCGTCGTCCCGCTCAACAAGCCCGCCATCGCGGCGCTGGCGATCTACGTCTTCCTGTCGGCCTGGAACCAGTACTTCTGGCCGCTGATCATCACCCGTACGGCGGACATGCAGACCCTCCAGATCGGTCTCACCTCGCTGCGCGACTCCGAGATGGCCGACCCCGGGCTGATCCTGGCCGGCGTCGTGCTCTCCCTGCTGCCCACCCTCGCCCTGGTGGTCTTCGGCCAGCGCTTCATCGTCCGCGGCCTCACCGCGGGCGCGGTCCGCTGATCCCGCCCGTCCGATCCCGCCCGTCCACGTCCGTCGCTTTCCCGGATAGAGAGAGAACCCTCGTGAAGAAGAGTGCGCGCGCGCTCGCGGCCCTGCTGGTGGCCGGCCTGTCCCTGACCGCCTGCAGCTCCGGCGGCTCCGGTTCCGGCGGCGGCTCCTCCGACGCCGGCGCGCCCGGCGCCCAGGCGCTCGACCAGGCCTCCGGCGTCACCACCGTCGAGTTCTGGCACTCGATGACCGGCAAGAACGCCGAGGTGCTGAACGGGCTGGTCGGCCAGTTCAACGCCGCCCACCAGGGCAAGATCGAGGTCAAGGCGCAGTTCCAGGGCAAGTACGACGAGCTGGTCACCAAGTACAAGGCCGCGGTGCAGCAGAAGGGCACCCCCGCCCTGGCGCAGGTCTACGACATCGGCACCCGGTTCATGATCGACTCCAAGCAGACCGTCCCGGCCCAGGCCTTCGCCGACAAGGACGGCTACCCGCTGGACGACCTGGACGCCAACATCCGGAACTACTACTCGGTCGGCGGCAAGCTCCAGTCGATGCCGTTCAACTCCTCGATGCCGCTGCTCTACCTGAACACCGAGGCCTTCAAGGAGGCCGGCCTCGACCCGGCCCAGCCGCCCAAGGACCTCAACGAACTGGGCGAGCTGGCCAAGAAGCTGACCAAGAAGGACGCCGACGGAAAGACCGTCCGGTACGGCTTCGGCGCCGCCATCTACGGCTGGTTCGTCGAGCAGCTGCTGGCCGAGTCCGGCACGATGTACTGCGACAACGACAACGGCCGTGCCAGCAAGGCGGGCAAGGTCGTCTTCGACTCCGCCCAGGGCGCGCAGATCGTCCAGTGGTGGGCCGACCTGGTCAAGGGCGGCTACGCGGCCAACACCGGCCGCACCACCGACGACGCCCAGGCCGCCTTCAAGGCCGGTACGGTCGCGATGCACCTGGAGTCCACCGGTGTGCTGCGCGGCTACACCGAGGCCGCGAAGTTCGGCGTCGGCACCGCGGCCTTCCCGAAGGTCACCGCCGGCGACCAGGGCGGCCCGGTGATCGGCGGCGCCTCGCTGTGGATCAGCGGCCCCGGCCACTCCGACGCCGAGAAGCGCGCCGCCTGGGAGTTCGAGAAGTTCGTCTCCGCCCCCGAGCAGCAGGCCGTCTGGCACACCGGCACCGGCTACTTCCCGGTCAACAGGAAGTCCCTGGACGACCCCAAGGACAAGGAGTGGGTGGCCAAGTACCCCCAGTTCCAGACCGCGATCGACCAGCTGAAGGCCACCAAGCCGACCCCGGCCACGGCCGGCTGCCTGCTCGGCGTGATGCCGCAGGCCCGCAAGGGCGTGGAGACCGCGATCGAGCAGACCATCGCGGGCACCAAGCCGGCCCAGCAGGCGCTGGCCGACGCGGCGAAGGAGCTCCAGCCGGCCGTACCGGTCCGGACGACCCGCGTCCGGTCGCACCGGCGATGTTGGACGAGGTGAACCGGCGTGCGGCATGC
>NZ_JBEXJK010000156.1:0-17884 GCF_040609095.1 Kitasatospora sp. NPDC004799 | reverse complement strand
GACGCCAGCACCAAGCCCGGAACAGCCACTACAAACGACGAGGCCACAGCCCGAAAACCGAAGCCTCATCACGCTAAGCACCGTTGCAGTACTAGGCCCTGGCCGACCTGATGCGTCGAGCCGCCCACCGGTAGGCACCGGTGGGCGGCTCGATCGGTTCCGTCCTCAGGCGATGCGGTCCAGCACGATCGGGTTCGGGGTGAACGCCGTACCCGCCGGGGCGACCTCGATGCCGCCGGCCAGGGCCTCGACGGCGTAGTCGAAGCGCTCCGGGGTGTCGGTGTGCAGGGTCAGCAGGGGCTGGCCGGCCACCACGGTGTCGCCGGGCTTGGCGTGCATCTCGACGCCGGCGCCGGCCTGGACCGGGTCCTCCTTGCGGGCGCGGCCGGCGCCCAGGCGCCAGGCGCAGACGCCGACGGCGTAGGCGTCCAGCGCGGTGAGCACGCCGGAGGCGGGCGCCGGGATGACGTGCTGCTCGCGGGCGACCGGGAGCGGGGCGTCGACGTCGCCGCCCTGGGCGGCGATCATGCGGCGCCAGTGGTCCATCGCGGAGCCGTCGCGCAGCGCGTCCGCCGGGTCCTTGCCGTGCACGCCGGCCGCGGCGAGCATCTCGCGGGCGAGCGCGAGGGTCAGCTCCACGACGTCGGCCGGGCCGCCGCCCGCCAGCACCTCGACGGACTCCCGGACCTCCAGCGCGTTGCCCGCGGTGAGGCCGAGCGGGGTGGACATGTCGGTGAGCAGGGCGACGGTGTTGACCCCGGCGGTGGTTCCCAGGCCGACCATGGTGCGGGCGAGTTCGCGGGCGTCGTCGATGTTCTTCATGAACGCGCCGGAGCCGACCTTGACGTCCAGGACCAGCGCGCCGGTGCCCTCGGCGATCTTCTTCGACATGATCGAGGAGGCGATCAGCGGGATGGCCTCGACGGTGCCGGTGACGTCGCGCAGCGCGTACAGCTTCTTGTCGGCCGGCGCGAGGCCGTCGCCCGCCGCGCAGATGACCGCGCCCGCGTCGCGCAGCACGTCCATCATCTCCTCGTTGGAGAGCAGGGCGCGCCAGCCGGTGATGGACTCCAGCTTGTCCAGGGTGCCGCCGGTGTGGCCGAGGCCGCGGCCGGACAGCTGCGGGACGGCGGCGCCGCACGCGGCGACCAGCGGGGCGAGCGGCAGGGTGATCTTGTCGCCGACGCCGCCGGTGGAGTGCTTGTCGCTGGTGGGCAGCGGCAGCGAGGAGAAGTCCATCCGGACGCCGGAGCGGATCATGGCGTCGGTCCAGCGGCTGATCTCGCGCGGCTGCATCCCGTTCAGCAGGATCGCCATCGCCAGGGCGGACATCTGCTCGTCGGCGACCTCGCCACGGGTGTACGCGTCGATGACCCAGTCGATCTGAGCGTCGCTCAGCTCTCCGCGATCGCGCTTGGTCCTGATGACGGAGATGGCGTCCATGCGTGCTCCAAGAGGGGTTTCAAAAGCGAAGAGTGTCGCGAGATGACCGGGTTCCGGCCCACTCGCGACACTCTACGCGCGTAACAGAAAGGGATGCTAGAGCCGCTCCGGCCCGAACGCGTCGGGCAGGACCTCGCTCATCGGCTTCACGCCCGAGGCCAGTTCGACCAGCAGCTCCGGCCCGCCGTGCTCGTACAGCAGCTGGCGGCAGCGCCCGCACGGCATCAGCAGTTCGCCGGCGCCGTCCACGCAGGTGAAGGCGACCAGCCGGCCGCCGCCGGAGGAGTGCAGCGCGGACACCAGCCCGCACTCGGCGCACAGCCCCAGCCCGTACGAGGCGTTCTCGACGTTGCAGCCGGTGACCACCCGCCCGTCGTCCACCAGCGCGGCCGCGCCGACCGGGAACCTGCTGTACGGCGCGTACGCGCGGCCCATGGCCTCGCGCGCCGCCGAGCGCAGCAGCTCCCAGTCGACCGCGGACGGCGCCGGCGGCACCGGGGCGGTCACTTGCCCTGGCCCTTGCGGTAGATCTGCCCGTCCGCCTTCGGCATCCGCAGCCGTTGCGAGGCGAGCGAGAGCACCACCAGGGTGATCAGGTACGGCGTGGCGACGATCAGCGGGCGCTGCACCTCGTCGGTGAGCGCGTACCAGGCGATCAGGCCGCCGGCCACCACGAAGGTGACCGCCGACGAGGTGTACTTGCGGCGGTACAGGTGCCAGAGCGCGAGCAGGACCATCGCGATGCCGACGATCAGGATCAGCACGTGCACCGACTCCGGGTCGCGCAGCTGGAGGCTGTCGGTGAAGCCGAACAGGCCGGCGCCGACGGCGAGCCCGCCGGGCATCCAGTTGCCGAAGATCATCGCGGCGAGGCCGATGAAGCCGCGGCCGAGGGTCTGGCCGTCCTTGTAGAAGTGCGCCGCGACCAGCGAGAGGTACGCACCGCCGAGGCCGGCGAAGGCACCGGAGGCGACGACCGCGAGGTACTTGTACTTGTAGACGTTGACGCCCAGCGACTCGGCGGCGGTGGGGTTCTCACCGCAGGAGCGCAGCCGCAGGCCGAACACCGTGCGCCAGAGCGCGAAGTAGCTGGCCACGATCAGCGCGCCGGCCAGTAGCACGACCACCGAGATGTTGGTGACCAGGCCGCCGAGCACGCCCGCGACGTCCGAGACGAAGAACCAGTGGTGGTTCTCGATGCTCTTCAGCCCGGAGGACAGGCCCGGGATCGTGATGTACGGCAGCGGGTCCGCCGGCGGGGACTGGTTCTGGCCGGCACCGGCCGAGACGTAGTCCTTGTAGTAGATCCGGTTGACGTACGCGCAGATGCCGGGGATCAGCAGGTTGATGCCGACGCCGGAGACGATGTGGTCGACGCCGAAGGTGACGGTGACGACCGCGTGCAGCAGGCCGCCGAGCGCCCCGCCCAGCATGCCGGCCAGCAGGCCGACCCACGGGTTGACCAGGTAGCCCGCCCAGGCGCCGCAGAACGTGCCGGCGACCATCATGCCTTCGAGACCGATGTTGACCACGCCGGCCCGCTCGGACCAGAGACCGCCCAGACCGGCCATGCCGATCGGCACGGCGGCGCCGAGCGCGGCGGTGACCTGCCCGGAGGAGGTCAGCGAGTGGTTGCCGGTGGCCATGCCCACGGCGGCGAACAGGACCAGGGCACCCGCGATCAGCAGGAGCACCACCGGCCAGGACAGCTTGCGCTTCTTCGCGGGTGCGCCCGGCGCCTTCGGACGAGCAGCGGTTGCGGTACTCATGCGGACACCTCCTTCTTGTCGTTGGCCGCGGCGGCCTGGGCGGCGAGCTGGGCGCCGACCTTCTGCTGCTGGCGCTTCAGGCCGTAGCGGCGCACCAGCTCGTACGCGACGACGACGCAGATGACGATGGTGCCCTTCATGACGTCGACGATCTCGAAGGGGAAGCCGCCCTGGAGCGGCAGCACCGAGCCGGTGACGTCCAGGAAGGCGAACAGCAGCGCCGCGAAGGCGATGCCGATCGGGCTGTTCCGGCCGAGCAGGGCGATCGAGATGCCCAGGAAGCCCAGGCCGGGCTGGAAGCTCTGGCCGAAGTAGTGCGAGTTCTGCAGCAGTTCGGGCAGGCCGATCAGACCGGCGATCGCGCCGGAGACGGCCATCGAGATGACCACCATGCGCTTGACGTTCACGCCGGAGGCGGTCGCGGCGGACTCCGAGCGGCCGGTGGCGCGCAGGTCGAAGCCGAAGCGGGTGCGGGTCAGCACGAACTGGAAGACCACGCCGACCAGGGCCGCGACGAAGATGAAGCCCCAGAGCGTGCCGCCGGCGGTCTCCAGCGCGAAGAAGTGGCTGGACTCCGAGATCGGCTCGGTCTGGATCGAGTTGGTGGTGCCGCTGGTCTTCGGCGCGAAGATGCCGGGGACGAGCAGCAGACCGATGATCGCGGTGGCGATCGAGTTCAGCATGATGGTCGAGATGACCTCGCTGACGCCGCGGTAGACCTTCAGCAGACCGGCGACGCTCGCGTACAGACCGCCGACCAGCATGGCGGTGATCAGCAGCAGCGGGATCTGGAGGAAGGCCGGCAGGTCCAGCTGGGCGCCGACGAAGGCCGCGAACAGCGCCGCGACCTTGTACTGGCCCTCGACGCCGATGTTGAACAGGTTCATCCGGAACCCGAACGCGGCGGCCGCGGCGGCCAGGTAGTAGGTGGTGGACCGGTTGAGGATGCCCACCTGGCCGTCCGACTTGCTGGCGTACGTGATCATCACGTTCCAGGCGTCGAACGGGTTCTTGCCCGAGGTCGCGAGCAGGACGGAGCAGATCGCCACGGAGAGCACGACCGCGAGCACCGGCGCCGCCAGTGCCAGCACGATCCGCTCGCCGCTGAACCGCTGCGCCAGGCCGGGCTTCGCGGCGGCGGGGTTGGGACTGGTCATGTGGTTACTCCCCCGCCTGCGGGTCGTCGGCGGCGTCGGTGTGGGGGTGCTCGGCCTCGGCCTCGGTGCCCTCGGCCGCGGCGGCCTGCGCCTCGGCGACGGCCTCCGGCTCGGACTCCAGGTGGCCGCTGGCGGCACCGGTCATCGCGGTGCCGAGGTCCTCGGCGGTGACGGTGGCCGGGTCGGCGTCGGCGACCAGGCGGCCGCGGTAGATGACCCGGATGGTGTCGGAGAGGCCGATCAGCTCGTCCAGGTCGGCCGAGATCAGCAGCACGGCCAGGCCGGCCCGCTGGGCGACCCGGATGTGCTCCCAGATCTGCGCCTGCGCGCCGACGTCCACACCGCGGGTGGGGTGGGCCGCGATCAGCAGCTTGGGCTGGTGGCTCATCTCGCGGCCGATGATCAGCTTCTGCTGGTTGCCGCCGGAGAGCGAGGCCGCGGTGACCTCGATGCCGGGGGTGCGGACGTCGTACTCCTCGACGATCCGCCAGGTGTCCGTACGGGCGGCGGACGGGTCGAGCAGCAGGCCCTTGGAGTTGGGCTCCTCGGTGACGTGGCCGAGGATGCGGTTCTCCCAGAGCGGGGCCTCCAGCAGCAGGCCGTGCTTGTGGCGGTCCTCGGGGATGTAGCCGATGCCGGCCTCGCGGCGGGCCCGGGTCTGGGCGCCGGAGAGGTCCTTGCCGTCCAGGGTGACGGTGCCGGCGTTCAGCGGCAGCATGCCCATGATGGCCTCGACCAGCTCGGCCTGGCCGTTGCCCTCGACACCGGCGATGCCGAGGATCTCGCCCTTGTGGATGCGCAGCGAGATGTCGTCCAGGACGACGCGCTCGATGCCCTCGGCGTCGGTCTTGGCGATCCGCAGGCCGTCGACGTCGAGCATCACGGTGTCGGTGACGGTCGACTCGCGGCTCTCCGGGGAGGGCAGTTCGGCGCCGACCATCAGCTCGGCGAGCTGACGGGCCGTGACGGCCTTCGGGTCGGCGTCGCCGACCGTGGTGCCGCGCCGGATGACGCTGATCGCGTCGGCCACCGCGAGCACCTCGTGCAGCTTGTGCGAGATGAAGATGACGGTGACGCCCTCGGACTTGAGCTCGCGCAGGTTGTCGAACAGCGCGTCGACCTCCTGCGGGACCAGCACGGCCGTGGGCTCGTCCAGGATCAGGATCTTGGCGCCGCGGTACAGCACCTTGAGGATCTCGACGCGCTGGCGGTCGGCGACGCCGAGGTCCTCGACCAGGGCGTCCGGGCGCACGCCCAGGCCGTACTGGTCGGAGATCTCCTTGATCTTCGCCTTGGCCTTGGCGCCGATGCCGTGGAGCTTCTCGCCGCCGAGGACGACGTTCTCCCACACCGTGAGGTTGTCGGCGAGCATGAAGTGCTGGTGCACCATGCCGACGCCGCGGGAGATGGCGTCGCCGGGGGTGTTGAACTCGCACAGCTCGCCGTTGATCGCGATGGTGCCCTCGTCCGGCTTCTGCATGCCGTAGAGGATCTTCATCAGCGTCGACTTGCCGGCGCCGTTCTCACCCATCAGGGCGTGCACGGTGCCGGTGCGGACGGTGAGGTTGATGTCGTGGTTGGCCACGACACCCGGGAAGCGCTTGGTGATGCCGCGCAGTTCGACGGCCGGTGTCGCCGTCCCCGCGCTGGGGGTGCCGTCCTCGCGCAGGGGGACGGGGTCGGATGCGGTGATGGCGATCTCCTGGTGGTCTGGAGGCGCGTCGTTGCGCTGGGAGGGCCAAGGGGGAACGTGGGGAGACGGAACGGGGCCCGGGGGTACGCGTTGAGCGCACCCTGCCGGGCCCCTCCCGTGAACTGTGTGGTGACATCGCGCTGCCGGGCAGGCGGCAGGCGCTGCGGCGTCCGGGACGCGCGGTCCTTACTGAGCGGCCGGCGCGGTCGGGATGGTGGTGGCGCCGGACGTGATCGAGTCCGTGGCGGCCTTCAGCTTGTCCTGGATGTCGTCGATCTTGCCGCCGGTGGTGGCGAGCGAGACGCCCTTGGCCTTCAGGTCGAACAGCTTGACGCCGGTCGGGCTCTGGCCCTGCTTGATCGACTCGATGTACGAGTACACCGCGGTGTCGACGTTCTTGACCATCGAGGTCATGATGCTGCCCTTGTACTTCGCCAGGGCCGGCTGGTTGGCCTGGTCGGAGTCGACACCGATGGCCATGGCGCCCGCCTTGTTGGCGACGGCCTCGATGGCGCCGTTGCCGGAGGAGCCGGCAGCGGTGTAGATGACGTCCGCGCCCTTGTCGAGCTGGCCCTGCGCGGCCTCCTTGCCCTTGTCGGGCGAGGAGAAGCCGGTGAAGTCCGGCGGCGTGGTCAGGTAGGTCTTCTCGATCACGATGTTCGGGTCGGCGAACTTGGCGCCCGCCACGTAGCCGGCCTCGAACTTCTTGATCAGCTCGGACTGCACACCGCCGATGAAGCCGATGTGGTGGCTCTTCGACTTGGCCGCCGCGGCGACACCGGCCAGGTACGAGCCCTCCTGCTCGGCGAAGAGCAGCGAGGTGACGTTGGCCGGCTGGTCCTTGTCGTTCGAGTCGATGATCGCGAACTTGACGCCCGGGTTGTCCTTGGCGACCTTGTTGACCGCCGGCTGGTAGACGAAGCCGACCGCGATGATCGTCTTGTAACCCGCGTCGATCAGGTTCTTGAGGCGGGTCTCCTTGTCGGCCTCGGCCTCGCCCTGCTTGGCCTCGGCCTCGGTCACGGAGACGCCCAGCTCGGACTTGGCCCGGTCGAGACCGCGCGCGGCGGAGTCGTTGAACGACTGGTCGCCACGGCCGCCGATGTCGTAGGCCATGCCGACCTTGATCGAGCCGTCGCCCGAGCCGGAGGAGGAGGTGTCGGTGCTCTTTGCGCCGCAAGCGGCGAGCGAGGCCATGCCCAGGGAACCCGAGAGCACAACCGCGGCGAGCTTCATTGAACGGCGCAAGGGGATATCTCCTTCTACACGCAACCGTTTGGCGTGGTCGGACGCCACCGTAACGCGCGTAGAACACGGTTGTGTTACGGGGTGCCGGAGCATTCGGGTTGTTATCAAACCGTGGTCTGATGCTCGTCCCGAGGCTCTATCCCGTGCGCGGACGGTGATCCGGGGTCGGTCCGGCCCAGTTTACGGAACGGTTCCGGAACCCCCGGCTCCGACCGCTCCGCCCCGTGTCGGCCGCACCGCCCCGGCTCCGCCGCCGGCTGCCGCCGCGCCGTCAGCTGCCGTCCGCCTCCAGGGCCAGCGCCGAGAACAGCTCCACACCGACGCCGATCGCCCGTTCGTCCACGTCGAACCGGCCCTGGTGCAGGTCGCGGACGGTGGCGTCGCCGGGGGCGCGCACGCCCAGCCGGGCCAGGGCGCCCGGGGCGTGCTCCAGGTACCAGGAGAAGTCCTCACCGCCCAGGCTCTGCTCGGTGCCCTCCACCACCACGGCGCCGTCCCGGCCGAAACGGGCGTGCATGGTCTCGTCCAGGCGGGTGACCGAGACCGCCTCGTTGACCACCGGCGGCACCCCGCGGTGGTAGTCCAGCGTCCACTTGGCCCGGTAGGTCTCGGCCAGCTTGGCGATCAGCTCGTGCAGCAGGTCCGGCGCCTCGCGCCAGCCGTCCAGCTCCAGGCAGCGGACGGTGCCCTCCAGTTCGGCGTGCTGCGGGATGACGTTGGGCGCGGAGCCGGAGGCGATCCGCCCCCAGACCAGGCTGACGCCCCAGCGCGGGTCCATCCGGCGGGCCAGCGCGCCCGGGAGCTCGGCGGCCATCCGGGCGACGGCGGTGACCAGGTCGGTGGTCAGGTGCGGACGGGCGGTGTGCCCGCCGGGGCCGTCCAGGTGGAGCACCAGCCGGTCGCAGGCCGAGGTGATCGCCCCGACCCGCAGGGCGATCCGGCCGACCTCCACCTTCGGGTCGCAGTGCACCGCGTAGATCCGCCCGACGCCCGTCATCCCGCCGGCCTTGATGACGTCCAGCGCGCCGCCCGGCATGACCTCCTCGGCGGGCTGGAACACCAGCCGGACGGGGCGGCGCAGTTCGCCGGTCCGGGCGGCCTCGGCCAGCACCAGGCCGGTGCCGAGCAGCACCGAGGTGTGCACGTCGTGGCCGCAGGCGTGGGCCCGGCCGGGAACGGAGGAGCGGTACGGCACATCGGTCTTGGCGTCGTCGATCGGCAGCGCGTCGATGTCGGCGCGGAAGGCCAGGAACTCCGTCCCCGGGGCGGTGCCGGGCGGGACGATGTCGACGAGCATCCCGGTGCCGCCGGGCAGCACCCGGGGTTCGAGGCCGGCGGCCACCAGCCGGTCGCGCAGCAGCCCGGTGGTTCGGAACTCCTGGCGGCCCAGCTCCGGGTGCCGGTGCAGATCACGACGGAAGGCGATCAGCTCGGGCTCCAGCGCCCGTACCCGGTCGCGCAGATCGGCGGCGGGGCGTGCGACGGCGAGAGTGGTGCCCGACTGAGCGGGCTCAGGACGGTTCATCTCGCCAATCGTAGGCCTGTTGGGGGGATTTGGCCCGACTTCCGGAAAATTAGTCTCCGGATGGGTGCATACCGGCCGGACTCGTGGGTATGACATCTTGTTTCAGCCGCCTTCCCCGGGTTGCGTGCCCTGTGCAACGATCACCCCGGTCGGCGGTCACGGCCGCCACTCCCCCGACGACACCGGCGGGTTGACGGCCGTTCAGCGGGACGTCAGAAGCGCTCCACCGGGGTGTACGTCCCCCACACCCCGCGCAGCGCGTCGCAGACCTCGCCGACGGTGGCCCGGGCGGCCAGCGCCTCCTTCATCGGGTACAGCACGTTCCCCGTCCCCTCGGCGGTGCGGCGCAGCGCGTCCAGGGTCCGGGTGACGGCGCCGGCCGAGCGCTCGGCCCGCAGCCGGGCCAGCCGCCGCGCCTGCCGCCGCTCGATCGCCGGGTCCACCCGCAGCGGCTGGTACGGCTCCTCCGTGTCCGACCGGAAGCGGTTGACGCCGACCACGGTCCGCTCCCCGGCGTCGGTCTCCTGCTGGAGCCGGTAGGCGGTGCGCTCGATCTCGCCCTTCTGGAAGCCCCGTTCGATCGCGGCCACCGCTCCGCCCTGCTCCTCGATCCGGTCCATCAGCGCCCGCGCGGCGGCCTCCACCTCGTCGGTGAGCGACTCGACGGCGTAGGAGCCCGCGAACGGGTCCACGGTGGCGGTCACGTCGGTCTCGTACGCGAGCACCTGCTGGGTGCGCAGGGCGAGCCGGGCCGCCTTCTCGGTGGGCAGCGCGATCGCCTCGTCGAAGCCGTTGGTGTGCAGCGACTGGGTGCCGCCGAGCACCGCGGCGAGCGCCTGGACGGTGACCCGGGCCAGGTTGACCTCGGGCTGCTGGGCGGTGAGCTGCACTCCGGCGGTCTGGGTGTGGAAGCGCAGCATCTGCGAGCGCGGGTCCCGGGCGCCGAATCCGTCCCGCATGATTCTGGCCCAAATCCTGCGGGCGGCACGGAACTTGGCCACTTCCTCCAGCAGTGTCGTGCGGGCCACGAAGAAGAACGAGAGCCGGGGCGCGAAGTCGTCCACGGCCATCCCGGCGGCGAGCGCGGTCCGGACGTAGGCGATGCCGTTGGCCAGGGTGAAGGCGATCTCCTGCGCGGGATCGGCCCCGGCCTCGGCCATGTGGTAGCCGGAGATGGAGATGGTGTTCCAGCGCGGGATCTCGGCCCGGCAGTACCGGAACATGTCGGCGACCAGCCGCAGCGAGGGCTGCGGCGGGAAGATGTAGGTGCCGCGGGCGATGTACTCCTTCAGCACGTCGTTCTGAACCGTGCCGGTGAGCGCCGCGGGCGCCACCCCCTGGGCCTCGCCGACCAGTTGGTAGAGGAGCAGGAGCAGGGCGGCGGGCGCGTTGATGGTCATCGAGGTGGACACCTCGCCGAGCGGGATGCCGTCGAACAGCACCGCCATGTCCTCGACGTCGTCCACCGCCACGCCCACCCTGCCGACCTCCCCGGCGGCGAGCGGCGCGTCCGAGTCGTAGCCCATCTGGGTGGGCAGGTCGAAGGCGACCGAGAGGCCGGTGCCGCCGCCGGCGATCAGCTGCCGGTAGCGGGCGTTGGACTCGGCGGCGGTGCCGAAGCCCGCGTACTGGCGCATCGTCCAGGGGCGGCCGGTGTACATCGTCGGATAGACGCCCCGGGTGTACGGGTACTCCCCCGGCCGGCCCAGGCGGGTGCCGGCGTCCCAGCCGGCCAGCGACTCGGGGCCGTACAGCGGCTCGATCCCGAAGCCCGACTCGGCGCGGCGCGGCTCGGCTGCCATGGGGTGCCTCCTGCGGAACTGGGAGAGCGGAACCGGGAGAGGGGTCCTCGCGGTGTCTCGCAATGTAGGGCCTGACCGGCCCGCCGCGGCGGCGACGCGGTTGAGATGATCGGGTGAACGACCGACCAGCCCCAGGGAGTGGCAATGACCGAGCAGAAGGTGGCCGTGGTCACCGGTGCCAGCAGCGGAATCGGCGCGGCGACCGCCCGCCGGCTGGCCGCCGAGGGCTTCGACGTGGTGCTGACCGCCCGCCGCACCGAGCGGATCGAGGCGCTGGCCAAGGAGATCGGCGGCCGCGCCCACACCCTGGACGTCACCGACCGGGCCGCCGTGGACGCCTTCGCGGCCGAGGTGGGCCGGGTGGACGTCCTGGTGAACAACGCCGGCGGCGCGATCGGCGCCGAGACCGTCGAGCACGGCGACCCGGCCGACTGGCGGGCCATGTACGAGGTGAACGTGCTCGGCGTGCTGCACGTGACGCAGGCCCTGCTGCCGGCCCTGCGGGCCACCGGCGACGGCACGGTGCTGGTGCTCTCCTCGACCGCCGCGCTGGCCGCGTACGAGGGCGGCGGCGGGTACGTCGCCGCCAAGCACGCCGCGCACACCATCGCCGCCACGCTGCGGCTGGAGCTGTGCGGGGAGCCGATCCGGGTGATCGAGATCGCGCCCGGCATGGTGAAGTCCGAGGGCTTCGCGGTCACCCGCTTCCGCGGCGACGAGGAGAAGGCCGCCGCGGTCTACGCGGGCGTGGCCGAGCCGCTCACCTCGGAGGACATCGCGGACACCGTGGCCTGGGCGGTCACCCGGCCCTCGCACGTGAACATCGACCTGCTGGTGGTCCGCCCCCGGGCGCAGGCCGCCAACCACAAGGTCCACCGCGGCTGAGCCGGGCCCGGCGGGCGGCCCCGGACGGGGGCCATGATCAACACGTCGCACCCCAGTGGTACACACGTGCGATGAGAACCTTCCGGGCCGCCCGCCCACGGGTCCTGCTGACCGCCCTGGCGGCAGGCACCCTGCTCCTCGCCTCCGCCTGCGACGACGCCGCCGAGCCGGCCCAGGACCAGGCCGCCGGCACCGCCGCACCCGCCGCCGCGGCCCCCGCCGCAGCCCCGACCCCGACGCCCAGGCCCACCGGCGAGGCCGACCCGGCGCTCAAGCCCTTCTACGGCCAGCAGATCGCCTGGGCGGACTGCCCGGCCGACCCGCAGGCCCAGAAGGCCAAGATCGACATATCCGGCATGCGGTGCGGCAGGCTGCACGTCCCGCTGGACTACGCCGCCCCCGCCGCCGACGCGCTCGACATCGCGCTGATCAAGTACCCGGCGGCCGAGCCGGGCCGGCGGATCGGCTCGCTGATGGTCAACCCCGGCGGCCCCGGCGAGTCCGGCGTCGGGATGGTCAAGTTCGGCGCCGAGCAGTTCGCCGGCCCCCTGCACGACCGCTTCGACGTGATCGGCTTCGACCCCCGCGGCACCGGCGACAGCTCCCCGGTCGTCTGCTACGACGACAAGCAGCACGACGCCCTCAACCAGACCGACGCCCCGCTCGACCCGGCCGCCCGCAAGGCCGAGCGCGTCAAGCAGTCCACCGAGCACGCCGCCGCCTGCCAGGCCAGGTCCGGCAAGCTGCTGCCCTTCGTCGGCACCCGCAACACCGCCCGCGACCTGGACGTGCTGCGCGCCGCGGTCGGCGACAAGCAGCTCAACTACCTCGGGATCTCCTACGGGACGTACCTCGGCGCGCTCTACGCCGAGGAGTTCCCGAAGAACACCGGCCGGCTGATCCTGGACGGCGCGGTCGACCCCGGCCAGGACCGGCTGGACCACGGGGTCGACCAGCAGATCGGCTTCGAGAAGTCCTTCGAGCGCTTCGCCGCCGACTGCGTGGAGAACCACGCCGACACCTGCCCGCTCGGCAAGGACAAGACCAAGGCCGCGAAGAAGGCCGCCGACTTCCTCGACGGCCTGTACGACCACCCGCTGACCGCCAAGGACGGCCGCAAGCTCGGCCGCGACCAGGCCTGGACCGGCACCGTCTCGCTGCTCTACGGCGACGAGAAGACCTCCTGGGAGTACCTGCGCGCCTCCCTCGGCTGGGCCATGGTCCGCGGCAAGGGCGACTACCTGCTGGCCTTCGCCGACGACTACAACGGCCGGGACGAGAACGGCCACTACAGCCCGGTGGACGAGGCCAACGCCGCGATCGGCTGCGCCGACGCCGTCCGCCCCGCGCCCACCCCGGAGCACGCCAGGGCCGCCGTGGACCGGCTGCTCGCCGAGGCGCCGCTGCTGTCCAGGGGCGTCACGGTGGACGACTACACCGAGCCCGGCTGCGCCGACTGGCCGTTCAAGACGCCGGAGAAGCCGCACACCGTCCGGGCCGAGGGCAGCGCGCCGATCCTGGTGGTCGGCACCACCGGCGACCCGGCCACCCCGTACGCCTCGGCCGAGGCGCTGGCCAAGGGCTTCGCCAACGCCACCCTGCTCACCCGGGTCGGCGAGGGGCACGGTGCCTTCGGCAAGGGCAACACCTGCGTCGACCAGGCCATGGCGGCCTACCTGACCGAGGGCACGATGCCGGCCGCGGGAACCCGCTGCAGCTGACGCCCAGGTGTCAACGTCACAACTTGATAGCTCGTCCGGATGAATTCGGCGCGCGGCCTCCCCAACTGATGACGGCTCAACTACCTTTGAGGCGCAGCCCGACCGGCGCCCGCGCGCCCCTCGGCAGCCCCTCTTCCACCTGTTCACCACCCCACTTCACCGGCACCTTCCCGCCCTCACGAGGAGGACCCGCTGGCCAGCGACATCCCGTCACAGCGGCTCGACGTCAGAACAGAGCCGACCCTCCTCGGGTTGCACCGCTTCAACGAAGCCGACGCCGGCGCCGCCGAGGAGGCCCTGCTGGCCTGCTGCGGCAGCCGTCGCTGGGCCCTGCGCCTCACCGCGCACCGGCCCTACCCCGACATCGAGTCCCTGCTGGCCGCCGCCAGCGAGGCCTCCTACGACCTCCGCCCGACCGACCTCGCCGAGGCGCTGGCGGACGAGAGCTGGATGCCGCAGCCACTGCTCGGCATGCGGGCTCCGGGCAGCCAGGCCGCGCACACCGCGCTGCGGGCGGCGCACGCCGCGTACGAGGCCCGGTTCGGGCACGTGTTCGTGGTCTGCCTGGAGCGGGTCGCCCCGGAGGAGATGCTCGACACCGTGCTCTCCTCCATCCGCACCCGGCTCGCCAACGACCCGGACGAGGAGCGGCTGATCGCGGCCGACGAGCTCCGCCGGATCGCCCTCACCCGCCTGGAGCACCTGGTCGCCACCCACACGGAGGCCGCGGCGCGCTGAACGGATGTCACACCCCCTGTTTCACCCGTCCGGGTGGCCCCACCCGGGAATCCGCCCGGACGGGTGAAACAGGAGCATCGCCGAACCCGAACCACCCCCGCATCCGGTCCGCCACCGCGTCCGGAGCACCGCCGAACCCCGGCCACCGCGCCCCGCGCCCCCCGGTGCGGGGCGCGAGCATGCCGTCACCCATCGTGGTGACACCCGGTTTGGTTCCCGCTCCACTAGGCCAGAAGTGCCTGATTGATCACACCTGGGGCCCCCGGAGGCGGTTCGCGAGAAGGCGTCGATAGGATGCTGGCGGCCGGTGGACCGTACCCGGCCGGGCTGACCGACACCGAAGCCGGCCGAGCCCCCAATCGCTTCCGGAGGGTTTTTCCGTGCCGGCTGGAACGCTGTACCGCGGCCGGGAAGGCATGTGGAGCTGGGTGGCTCATCGAGTCACCGGCGTCCTCATCTTCTTCTTCCTGTTCGCCCACGTCCTGGACACCGCCCTCGTGCGAGTGTCGCCGGAGTCCTACGACACCGTCATCCAGACGTACAAGACTCCGCTCGTGAACCTGATGGAGTACGGCCTGGTCGCCGCCATCCTGTTCCACGCCCTCAACGGCCTGCGCGTCGTCGCGGTGGACTTCTGGTCCAAGGGCCCGAAGTACCAGAAGCAGATGCTCTGGACCGTCGTCGGCGTCTGGGTCGTCCTGATGGCCGGTTCCTTCTACGGGATCCTCCAGCACACGCTGATCTCCTGGTTCGGGAAGTGAGCCGAGACATGTCCACGGAAATCTCCGACGCCATCGTCGTCCCCTCGAAGCAGGCGCACACCGGCAAGGGACTGGGCACCGGCAACCCGGCCGACGCGTTCGTCATCGAGCCCCCGCGCAAGCGGACCAAGAAGACCCCGCGTCGCACCCGCACCAACTTCGAGATGCTGGCCTGGCTCTTCATGCGCCTGTCCGGCATCGTCCTGGTCGTGCTGATCCTCGGCCACCTGCTGATCATGCTGGTGCTCGACGGCGGCGTCTCCAAGATCGGCTTCGCCTTCGTGGCCGGCCGCTGGGCCTCGCCGTTCTGGCAGGGCTGGGACCTCCTGATGCTCTGGCTCGCCATGCTGCACGGCGCCAACGGCATGCGTCAGGTCATCAACGACTACGCCGAGAAGGACTCGACCCGGCTCTGGCTCAAGGGGCTCATGGGTACCGCCACGGTCTTCACCGTGCTGCTGGGCACCCTGGTGATCTTCACCTTCGACCCCAACATCTGAGCCGCGAGCACCATCGACCATCGGCAGAGGCCAGAGGCGAGTTAACCCCCCATGCAGATTCACCAGTACGACACCGTCATCGTCGGCGCCGGCGGCGCCGGCATGCGCGCGGCCATCGAGTCGACGCAGCGCAGCCGCACCGCCGTCCTGACCAAGCTCTACCCGACCCGGTCCCACACCGGCGCGGCCCAGGGCGGCATGTGCGCCGCCCTGGCCAACGTCGAAGAGGACAACTGGGAGTGGCACACCTTCGACACGGTCAAGGGTGGTGACTACCTGGTCGACCAGGACGCCGCCGAGATCATGTGCAAGGAGGCCATCGACGCCGTCCTCGACCTGGAGAAGATGGGTCTGCCCTTCTCCCGCACCGAGCAGGGCCGGATCGACCAGCGCCGCTTCGGCGGCCACTCCCGCAACCACGGCGAGGCCCCGGTCCGCCGCTCGTGCTACGCGGCCGACCGCACCGGCCACATGATCCTCCAGACGCTGTTCCAGAACTGCGTCAAGCACGGCGTCGAGTTCTTCAACGAGTTCTACGTCCTCGACCTGCTGATCAACGAGGGCAAGACGGCCGGCGTCGTCGCCTACGAGCTGGCCACCGGCGAGATCCACGTCTTCCAGGCCAAGTCGGTCGTGTTCGCCTCCGGCGGCACCGGCAAGTTCTTCAAGGTCTCCTCCAACGCCCACACCCTCACCGGTGACGGCCAGGCCCTGGTCTACCGCCGCGGCCTGCCGCTGGAGGACATGGAGTTCTTCCAGTTCCACCCGACGGGCATCTGGCGCATGGGCATCCTGCTCACCGAGGGCGCCCGCGGCGAGGGCGGCATCCTGCGCAACAAGGACGGCGAGCGCTTCATGGAGCGCTACGCCCCCGTCATGAAGGACCTCGCGTCCCGTGACGTCTGCTCCCGCGCGATCTACACCGAGATCCGCGAGGGCCGCGGCTGCGGTCCGGACGGCGACCACGTCTACCTGGACCTCACCCACCTGCCGCCGGAGCAGCTGGACGCCAAGCTGCCGGACATCACCGAGTTCGCGCGCACCTACCTCGGCATCGAGCCCTACACGGACCCGATCCCGATCCAGCCCACCGCGCACTACGCCATGGGCGGCATCCCGACCAACGTCGAGGGTGAGGTCCTGCGCAACAACACGGACGTCGTCCCGGGCCTGTACGCGGCCGGCGAGGTCGCCTGCGTGTCCGTGCACGGCGCCAACCGCCTGGGCACCAACTCGCTGCTGGACATCAACGTATTCGGCCGTCGCGCGGGCATCGCCGCCGCCGACTACGCCAACGCGAACGACTTCGTCCCGCTGCCGGAGTTCCCGGAGGAGAAGGTCCAGGCCCTGGTCGACGGCCTGCGCGAGTCCACCGGCACCGAGTCCGTGGGGCAGATCCGCAAGGAGCTGCAGGAGACCATGGACACCAACGCCATGGTCTACCGCACCGGCGCCACCCTGAAGCAGGCGGTCGAGGACATCGCCGCGCTGAAGGAGCGCTACAAGAACGTCTCCATCCAGGACAAGGGCTTCCGGTACAACACGGACCTGCTGGAGGCCGTCGAGCTGGGCAACCTGCTCGACCTGGCCGAGGTGCTGGCCGTCTCCGCGCTGGCCCGCGAGGAGTCCCGCGGCGGCCACTACCGCGAGGACTTCCCGACCCGTGACGACGTGAAGTTCATGCAGCACACCATGGCGTACCAGGAGGTGGCCGCCGACGGCACCACCTCCATCCGCCTTGACTACAAGCCGGTCGTCACGACCCGCTACCAGCCGATGGAGCGTAAGTACTGATGAGCACTCCGACCGTGGAGAAGCACTCGGCCGCTCTGGACGCGGTCGAAGCCGGTGCCGTCCAGCCGATCACCGTCACCTTCCGGATCCGCCGGTTCAACCCGGAGGAGCACCCGGACCCGGTGTGGGTGGACTACCAGCTGACGATGGACCCGAAGGAGCGCGTCCTGGACGCGCTCAACAAGATCAAGTGGGAGCAGGACGGCACCCTCACCTACCGCCGTTCCTGCGCGCACGGCATCTGCGGCTCCGACGCCATGCGGATCAACGGCCGCAACCGGCTGGCGTGCAAGACCCTGATCAAGGACGTCAACCCGGAGAAGCCGATCACGATCGAGGCCATCAAGGGCCTGACGGTCCTCAAGGACCTGGTCGTGGACATGGACCCGTTCTTCCAGGCGTACAAGGACGTCATGCCGTTCCTCATCACCAAGGGGAACGAGCCGACCCGCGAGCGCCTGCAGTCCGCCGAGGACCGCGAGCGCTTCGACGACACCACCAAGTGCATCCTGTGCGCCGCGTGCACGTCGTCCTGCCCGGTGTTCTGGAACGACGGCCAGTACTTCGGCCCGGCCGCCATCGTCAACGCGCACCGCTTCATCTTCGACTCGCGCGACGAGGGCGCCGAGCAGCGCCTGGAGATCCTCAACGACCGTGAGGGCGTGTGGCGCTGCCGCACCACCTTCAACTGCTCCGAGGCCTGCCCGCGCGGCATCGAGGTCACCAAGGCGATCCAGGAAGTGAAGCGGGCCCTGGTCACCCGCCGCTTCTGACCCCCGCCCGACAGCCCGGAGGCCCCCGGCCCGATGCTCCGCTCGGGGCGGGGGGCTCCGGGGGTGCCGGGGGCT
>NZ_JBEXJK010000155.1:0-17922 GCF_040609095.1 Kitasatospora sp. NPDC004799 | reverse complement strand
TCCGAGCTGGCCGAGTCCCACCCCGGCGACCGGCCCGACCCGCCCCACCAGGCAGAAGAGGCGGAGGGGGCCGGAGGCGGAAGATCGTCCGGGGACCGGACCCGGGTGGACCTGGGGCACCCCTTCACGGCAAACTGGTCTAGACCTCGGAGGTCTAGACCTCAGCCTCGCCTCAGAACGGTGGACCCAGTATGGAAATCGTGATCGTCCCTGACGCCCGTGCGGCCGGCGAACTCATCGCCGCGGCGATCACCGATCTGCTGACCGACAAGCCCGACGCCCTGCTCGGCGTGGCGACCGGCTCGACCCCGCTGCCGATCTACCAGGCCCTGGCCGAGCGGGTCCGCGACGGCCGGCTGGACGCCGCCAAGGCGCGCGTCTGCCAGCTGGACGAGTACGTCGGCCTGCCCGCCGGCCACCCCGAGTCCTACCGCTCGGTGGTGCTGCGCGAGGTCGTGGAGCCGCTCGGCCTGACCGAGGACTCCTTCCTGGGCCCGGACGGCAACGCCCCCGACATCGCCGCGGCGGCCGTCGCCTACGACCGCGCGCTGGCCGAGGCCGGCGGCGTCGACCTCCAGCTGCTCGGCATCGGCACGGACGGCCACATCGGCTTCAACGAGCCCTGCTCCTCGCTCTCCTCCCGGACCCGGATCAAGACCCTGACCCGGCAGACCCGGGTGGACAACGCCCGCTTCTTCGACAGCATCGACGAGGTCCCGCACCACGTCATCACCCAGGGCATCGGCACCATCCTGGAGGCCCGCCACCTGGTCCTGCTGGCCACCGGCGAGGCCAAGGCCGAGGCCGTCGCGCTCGCCGTCGAGGGCCCGCTGGCCGCGGCCGTCCCGGCCTCGGCGCTCCAGCTGCACCCGCACGCCACCGTGGTGGTGGACGAGGCGGCCGCCTCCCGCCTCAAGCTCGCCGACTACTTCCGCGACACCTACGCGGCCAAGCCGGCCTGGCAGAAGCTCTGAGCACGCGCTGAGCGGGCCCTCCGCCCGCCCGGCAGCGGCCGGGGCGCCGGCCACCGACTCCCCTCGGTGGCCGGCGCCCCGGCCGTCGTTCCGTCCGTGGACTCCGCACGGGCATGCCCGCGGTGAACGCCGTCAGCGCTTGCGGAGCCAGTCGCCGAAGGCCGCCAGGGCCGGGCCCGGGTCGCGGCGGCCGATCCCGAGCCGGAAGCGGTCCGCCGGGCTCGGGGTCAGCTCCGAGCGGAAGACGTCGCCGGGCAGCAGCAGCACACCCGCCTGCTCGGCCATCGTCATGGTCTGCGCATCGGAGGCGGCGAGGTGGTACCGGGCGGTGAACTCCCAGCGCGAGAAGTGGGTTTCGAGCCGGAAGTCGGGGAGCTTGGTCACTGGTGGTCCTCGTCGGTGGGGCCCGCGGGGTGCTGCTTGAGCTCCGCGAGCAGGCTGTAGGCGGTGGAACGGGAGATCCGCAGCGCGGTGGCGACGACCGGGACGGCGCGCCGGACGGCGAACACCCCGGCCCGGTCGAGTTCGCCCAGGACGGCGAGCCGGTCCTCGCGGGTGAAGCGCTCCAGCGGGCGGCCCTGGGCGCGGACGTACCCGCCGACCACGTCGTTGATCCGCTCGGTCCAGTCGCGCTCGAAGAGCGGTTCGGGGCGCGGCGCGGTGGGGGCCGCGAAGCCGGCCAGCAGGGCTGCGGCCTGCTCCAGCGGGCCCCGGTCCAGGTTGACGCAGAGCACGGCCGTGGGCCGGCCGGCGTCGTCGCGCAGCACGGCGCTGACCGAGGAGAGGCGGCGGCCGTCGGGCAGCAGCTTCTCGTACGGGCCGTAGACGTCGGGGGCGGAGGGGTCGATCCCGTCCAGCTCGCCGAGCAGCGACGGGTCCCCGGGGGCCCGGGGGGTCATCGGGTTCCAGACGGCGAGGACCCGGTCGGTGGCGGTGTCGTGCAGCACCACCTCGGCGTACGGGCCGAGCAGCAGGGCCACCGCCCGGCAGACCGGGGACCAGGTCCGCACCCGCTGGTCGGGGTTCTCCTCGGGATTCTCCATGGACATACCTGGACTGTACGTCCGGATCGGACGGTTCGTCCAGCACATCCGGGGGTCGCGTGGCCGGCGGCCCGGACGGCGGCGTGCAGGAAATTGGAGCTGCAGAGTCGTATTCGGCTAGCGTTCCGGACGTGAGGCTGACCAAGAGCACCGACATCGCCCTGCGGATCGCCATGCGACTGGCCGTCCTGGGCGAGGGCGACAACCCGACCACCCGCGAGGTGGCCGAGTCGGTCGGGGTGCCGTACACCCACGCGGCGAAGGTGGTCAGCCGGCTGCGGCACCTGGGGGTGGTGGAGGCCCGGCGCGGTCGCGGCGGCGGGCTGATGCTCACCTTCGCCGGGCGGACCGGTTCGCTCGGGCTGCTGCTGCGGGAGCTGGAGGGGGTCGGCGACGTGGTCGGCTGCGAGGACGAGCCGCCGTGTCCGCTGCGGGCCGCGTGCCGGCTGCGCGGGGCGCTGCGGAGCGCCCAGGAGGCGTTCTTCGCCGCGCTCGACCACCTCTCGATCGCCGACCTGGTGGCCTCGCCCACCGGCCCGGTCCTGCTCGGCCTCACCGCACGGCCCGTCGACGCCGCCCGCCCGGTCGACGCCGCACGATCCGCCGATTCCGCCCGCCTCGACGGTTCCGCCGATCCCGCCGGACCCGCCGACTGATCCGCCCACCCGGGGCCGCCCACCACTCCGCGGCCTTTAATGCGAATCTCAGATACCAGTTAGGAGCCCGACTGATGCTGTCCGCGAAGTCCGCCGAGGTCATCGAGGCCACCCTGCCCGTCGTGGGCGCCGCCATCGGGGACATCACCCCGCGCTTCTACGACCGGATGTTCGCCGCGCACCCGGAGCTGCTGCGCGACCTCTTCAACCGGGGCAACCAGGCCAACGGCACCCAGCGCCAGGCGCTGGCCGGCTCGATAGCCGCCTTCGCCACCGCGCTGATCGCCCACCCGGACCAGCGGCCGGACGCGATGCTCGCCCGCATCGCCCACAAGCACGTCTCGGTCGGCATCACCGACGACCAGTACAAGATCGTCCACGAGTACCTGTTCGCCGCCATCGTGGAGGTGCTCGGCGAGGCCGTCACCCCCGAGGTCGCCGCCGCCTGGGACGAGGTCTACTGGCTGATGGCCAACGCGCTGATCGCCGTCGAGGACCGGCTGCGCGCGGAGGTCGCCGCCGGCGGCGACCCGGCCGACCTGTGGCGCCCCTACACCGTGATCGCCCGGATCCAGGAGACCGAGGCCGTCACCACCTACCTGGTCCGCCCGGCCGACGGCCGCCCGGCGCCCGCCTTCCGCCCCGGCCAGTACGTCTCGGTGCGCACCGAACTGGCCGACGGCGCCCACCAGATCCGCCAGTACAGCCTCTCCGGCGGCGCCGACGGCGCCCTGCGCTTCAGCGTCAAGCGCGAGGAAGGCGGCGAGGTCTCCGGCCACCTGCACGACCACCTCCGGGCCGGCGACTCCGTCGAACTGGCGCCCCCGCTGGGCGACATCGCGCTGGCCGACGGCGACGGCCCGGTGCTGCTCGCCTCCGCCGGCATCGGCAACACCCCGATGACGGCCATGCTCGACCACCTGGCCGCCACCGGCTCCACCCGGCGGGTCGTCGCCGTGCACGGCGACCGCGACCAGCTGAGCCACGCCTTCCGGGCCAAACTGGCGCGGCTCACCGACGTGTTGCCGAACGCCACCGCGCACGTCTTCTACGAGCGGCCGCTCGGCCCGTGGCCCGCCGAGCGCACCGGCCTGGTGGACCTCGCCACCGTCGAGGTCCCGGCCGGCACCACCGCCTACCTGTGCGGCCCGCTGCCCTTCCTGCGCGCCGTCCGCGAGCAGCTGCTGACCGCGGGCGTCCCGGCGGCGGACATCCACTACGAGGTGTTCGGGCCGGACCTCTGGCTCGGCGCCTGAGGTCCCGAGGGTTCGAGGTCCTGAGGTCCCGCGGGTTCGGGGCCCTGAGGTCCCGGGCTCCTGAGGGTTCGGGGACCGAGGTCCTGCCGCGGCGCCGGCCCGCTCGTACGATCACGAGCGGCCCGGCGCCGTCAGGCCGGCCTGAGCTCCAGGGTGCAGCACTTCGCCCCGCCGCCGCCCTTCAGCAGCTCCGAGACGTCCACCGGGACCGGCTCGTAGCCGTGCTCGACCAGGCGGCCGGCCAGGTTCTTCGCGGTCTCCGGCAGCAGCACCCGGCGGCCGTCCGAGACCGCGTTGAGCCCGAACACCTCGGCGTCCGTCCGGTCGGCGAGGATCGCGTCCGGGAAGAGCGCGCGCAGCACCGAGCGGCTGTCGGCGTCGAAGGCCTCCGGGTAGTACATGACGTGGTCGTCGGAGAGCACCGCGAGCGCGGTGTCCAGGTGGTAGAAGCGCGGGTCGACCAGGGTCAGGCTGACCACCGGGTAGCCGAACACCTCCCCGACCTCGGCGTGCGCGGCGCGCGAGGTGCGGAAGCCCGCCCCGGCGAGCACCCGGCCGCCGACCAGGCGGTGGTCGCCCTCGCCCTCGTTGACGTGCCCGGCCAGGCGCACCTCGCGGTAGCCGTGCTCGCGGAACCACGCCAGGTACGCCTCCGACTCGGCGGCCCGCTCCGGGTGGCGGAAGCTGGCCACCAGGGCCCGGCCGTCCAGCACGGTGGCGCCGTTGGCGGTGTACACCATGTCGGGCAGGCCGGGCACCGGGTCGATCAGCTCGACGGTGTGGCCGAGCCGGAGGTACGTCCGGTAGATCGACTCCCACTGGCGCAGGGCGAGCGCGGTGTCGGTGGGCTGGGAGGGGTCCATCCACGGGTTGATCGCGTAGTCCACCGTGAAGTGCGTCGGCCGGCACATCAGATAGCGCCGCGGCCGGGCCTGGCGTTCCGGGGTCTGCGTGAGCATGGCTCAACCGTCCTTGGATCGCGGGGAGTTCGTCGCACGGAGTTCGGGGTTCAGGGTTCGGGGTTCGGGGTTCGGGAGGCCGAACACCTTCGGTCCCCAGGCGGTTGCCCCGACGGAACCGTACGCACACCCGGGCGAACACTCCCGGCGGTCGCACGCCCCCGCGCACCCGGCGCAGGAACCGGCGCACCCGCCCTGCGGCGCACGGGCGGGGCGGCACGGACGGACTTCGCTACCAGCGGACCGCGCCGAAGTCCACGGGCCGCTGCCGCAGCTCCGCGCACCGCTCGGCCAGCGCCCGCAGTCGGCGGTCCGCCTCCTCGGCGGGCATCCGGCGCCGGTCGCCGTGGCCGGGCAGCAGCCACTCGAAGCGCAGCGCGCCGAGGCCGCGCCGCAGCGAGGCGGCGAGCTCCTCGATCGAGTACCAGGTCACCGGGTCGAAGACCTCGATGTCCCCGGTGGTACGGGACCAGTACAGGCTGTCGCCGCTGAAGCAGTACCGCCCGTCCGCGAGGTAGAGCACGCTGCCCCGGGTGTGGCCGGGGAAGGGGTGAGCGACCAGGCCGGGCGAGACCTCCGTCGGCGCGGTGCCGCGCAGCACCCGGTCGGCGTCGGGGGCGGCCTCCAGATCGCCCTCGTGGATCCAGAGCCGGGCGCCGAACCGGTCGGCGTACGCCCGGCCGTGCGCGGCGTGGTCGCGGTGCGTCAGCAGGACGTCGGTGACCGGGCCCAGCGCGGCGTACCGGGCGGCGAGGGCCTCGCTGTAGCGCGGGGTGTCGACCATCACCCAGCCGGCCGGCCGGCGGCAGAGGTAGGAGTTGGCGCCCGCGAGGTGGCGGGAGTTGTGGCCGAGCAGCAGCAGGTCGTCGGCGAGGGCCAGCGGGAACGGGTCCCCGGCCGGGTCCAGCGGCCCGGCGCCGGGGCGGATCGAGCGGGTCGGGCAGGCGTGCGCGGCGGCGAGCAGCTGCCGGCGCTCGGCCGCGTCGCGCGGCTGGCGGACCAGCTCGGAGCGGCCGTCGTGCTCGCGGACCAGGGCGGGTGCGAGCTGCCGGGCGACGTCGCAGTTGGTGCACCGGTCGTCGATGGACCAGTGCTCGGCGGGGTCGGGGCGCGGGTCGGTGGTCATGGATGCCTCCCCCAGACGGACGGCGGCCGGAGCCGGCCGCTCCCTCCGAGCATCCGCCGGACGGGCCGGGAAGCGGAAGGGGGCGGGGATCTTGTGCTTTCCGGAGGCCCGCTCTCTGCGGGCGGTGGCGGGACGTCGGCGGCCGACGAGGGTACGTGGTCCATCTCACGTGCCGCCGGAGTCACCTACGGTGGCGTAGGTCACTTGAATGGGTGAACTATCTCTTTCATGCCGAATCTCCAGGAGACCCTTGACCTCGATTCGTATGCCGCCCTCGGGGACAGCTTCACCGAAGGGCTGAACGACCCCGGCGTCGACGGCAGGTTCGCCGGGTGGGCGGACCGCCTCGCCGGGATCCTCGCCGACGGGCGGCCGCCGGGCACCTTCCGGTACGCCAACCTCGCGGTGCGCGGACGGCTGCTGGACCAGATCTCCGCCGAGCAGGTGCCGGAGGTCCGGCGCCTCCAGCCCGACCTGGTCACCTTCTGCGCGGGCGGCAACGACATCCTCCGGCCGGGCAGCGACCCGGACGAGGTGGCCGAGCGCTTCGAGGCCGCCGTCGTCCAACTCGCCGAGCACGCCGGGACGGTGCTGATCTGCACCGGCTTCGACACCAAGGACGTGCCGCTGCTGAAGCACCTGCGCGGCAAGATCGCGACCTACAACGGGCACATGCGCGCCGTCGCCGACCGCAACGGCTGCAAGGTGGCCGACCTGTGGTCGCTGCGCGCGGTGCAGGACCGCCGCGCGTGGAGCGAGGACCGCCTGCACCTGTCCGGCGAGGGCCACCAGCGGGTCGCCCTGCTGGCCGCCCGCTCGCTGGGCCTGCGCACCGAGCAGGACCCGGAGGCCCCGTGGCCGGCCACCCGCGTGCTCACCCCCGCCGACCAGCGGCGGGAGAACATCCAGTGGGCGCGCGAGCACCTGCTGCCGTGGGTCGGCCGGCGCCTGCGCGGCGAGTCCTCGGGCGACCACGTCGAGCCCAAGCGGCCGGACCTGCTTCCGCTCTGACGCGCCGTCGGGCCGGCTCGGCCCTGCTCAGGCCGCTCCGCCGGGTGCTGCGATTCGGGAGGTCCGCAGCACCCGGTGGAGCAGGCCGGCGCAGGCCGCGCCGACCAGGTACCAGAGCAGGTCCGGCGGATTGAAGGTCGAGCCCAGCACCAGCCTGGCCAGGGTGCTGTGCCGCGCCCAGGCGTCCGGCAGGCCGGTCAGCTGGAACAGCTCCACGGCCCAGCTCAGCGCGGCGGCCAGGACGGCGGCCCGGCCGGGGCGCACCCTCGGCGCGGCCAGCACGAGCAGGGCGTACAGCAGGACGGTGTAGAGCGCGTCCCCGGCGTACTTGGCGACGTCCCCGCCGACCACCGCCCGCACCCCCAGCCCGGCCGGCACGGTCAGCACCACAGCCGCTGCGGCCGCCAGGCGCGTACGCCGGTGCGTCCGAACGCCGTTCCCCCCGAGATCGTTCACCCGCCCCACGCTACCCCGGCGCCCCATGAGCGCCGCTTCACCCCCGCAGGACGCGGCCCTCTCCCGCGCCGCACAGGCGGACCCCCGCCCGCCGGAACCACCGCGCCAGGCCGTATCGTCACTCCACCCGACGAACGTCCGCGCAGGTCGCGCGCGGGGCGAGGACCGGAAGGGACGGGCTGGGAAAGTGGCGCACGTGGGTGGGGCCGAGGCGGAGTCGGCGGCGGGGCGGGACGGGCGGACCCGGCGCGGGTTCGCGGTGGCCGGGTTCGCCTCCGCGCAGGACGGGCGGGCGCGGGAGCGCGGCAAGGAGCTGCGGACGCGGGTGCCCCGGGAGCGGCACGCGGAGTTCACGCCCGCGTCCGACCGCCCGACGGCCGTCTCCGCGCTGGAGGCCTCCAACACCGGCCGAATAGCCGGGCTGGTGCCGATCCGGGTCGGCCGGATGGCGGCGAGCCCGTTCGCCTTCCTGCGCGGTTCGGCCGGGCTGATGGCCGCCGACCTCGCGGGCACACCGGTGACCGGCGTGGACGCGCAGCTGTGCGGCGACGCGCACGCCGCCAACTTCGGCCTGTACGGCGACGCGCGCGGCCAGATCGTCCTGGACATCAACGACTTCGACGAGACCGTCCCCGGCCCCTGGGAGTGGGACCTCAAGCGGCTCGCCGCCAGCCTGGTGCTGGCCGCCCGGGAGGCCGGGGCCAGCGAGTCCATCGCGCGCGAGGCCGCCCAGCACGCGGCCGGTTCGTACCGCCGGACCGTGCGCACGCTCGCCAAGCTGCCCTCGCTGGACGCCTGGAACGCCATCGCGGACGAGCAGTTGGTCTCCTTCGCCGAGGCGCACGACCTCACCGAGGTGCTGCGCAAGGTCGGTGCGAAGGCGCTCGGCAACACCAGCGCGCGGTTCGCCGCCCGCAGCACCGCCCGCACCGCGGACGGCGGTCGGCGCTTCACGGCCGCTCCCCCGGTGCTCACCGAGGTGACCGACGCGACCGCCCGCGCCGTCGCGCACGCGCTCGGCCCGTACGTCGAGACGGTGCCGGCCGAGGTGCGCACCCTGCTGTCCCGCTACCGGGTGCAGGACGTGGCGTTCCGGGTGGTGGGCACCGGCAGTGTGGGCACCCGCTCGTACGTGGTGCTGCTCACCGACCACCGGGACCAGCCGCTGGTGCTGCAGGTGAAGGAGGCGCGTCCGTCCGCGCTGCTGCCGTACCTGCCGGACGGCTCGCGGCCGGTGCCGGACGGGCACGAGGGCCGCCGGGTGGTGCTCGGCCAGAAGCACATGCAGGTGGTCAGCGACACCCTGCTGGGCTGGACCACCGTCGACGGACTCCCCTACCAGGTACGGCAGTTCCGCAACCGCAAGGGCAGCGTCGACCCGGCCGCGCTGCAGCCGTCCCAGCTGGACGACTACGCCCGGATCACCGGCGCCCTGCTGGCCCGGGCGCACTCGCACACCGCCGACCCGAGCCTGCTGGCCGGGTACTGCGGCAAGAGCGAGGCGCTGGACGAGGCGGTCGCCGCCTTCGCGGTGGCCTACGCGGACCGCACCGAGGCCGACCACGCCGACCTGCTGACGGCCGTGCGCAGCGGGCGGCTGCCCGCCGAGCACGGCGTCTGACCCACCGCCCGGGGCCGCCGCCGCGGCCCCGGCCAGGTCCGACGGCTCACCGGGCCAGGAACGGCGCCACCACGGCGACGAACTCGGCGGGCCGGGCAGCGTGCACCAGGTGCCCGGCCTCGACGGTGACCAGGCGGCAGTCCGGGACCAGCCGGGCGAGCTCGGCGATCCGCTCCTGCGGAACATGGCTGGCCGGGCCGCCGGCCACCGCCAGGGTGCGGGCGGTGATCCGGGCCAGCCCCTCCCGCCAGGCCGGGTCGGGGTCGTCGAACTGGGCCTTGACCGCCCGGACCATCGCCCAGTCGAAGTGCGCGTCCGGATCCGGGTCGTCGGGCAGCGCGCTCGCCGGCCGCGGGTACAGCGCGGCGATGTCCTCCAGGACCAGCCGGTCGATCCGCTCCGGCGCGGCCTGGGCGAGCAGGTAGGCGACCACGCCGCCCATCGAGTGGCCGACCAGGTCGACCCGGGCGAGGCCGAGGGCGTCGAGGAAGGCCAGCACGTCGTCCCGCATCGCCTCCACCGAGTAGGCGGCGGTGCGGGCGCTGTCCCCGTGGCCGCGCAGGTCGAGCGCGTACACGTGGTGTCCGGGGGCGAGGCCGGGCAGGACGCTGTCCCAGTCGGTCGCGCGCTCGCCGAGGGCGTGCAGCAGGACCAGGGGCGGGCCGTCCGGCCGGCCGCTCTCGCGGTAGGCGAGCGTCACCCCGGGCAGGTCCACGGTGCGGTTCCGTGCGTCGGTCATGCCGGCCACGGTACGCGTCGGCGATCCGCTAACGGACCGGTGTTCGCCCTCGGCTCACCGCGACCGGCTCGCCCTCGCGCTGCTCGCGGGCCGTGGCGCGGCCCGCCAGCACCGAGGCCAGGACGGCGAGTCCGGCCACCGCGGCGCAGACCACGCTCGCCGTCAGGTAGGCGGAGCGGTGCCCGCCGCCCGTGGCGGTCTCCCGCAGGTAGACCCCGGACAGGGCGGAGATCGCGACGGCCGCCGCGATCCGCTGGGCCATCTGCAGGATCGCCCCGCTCACCCCGGCCGCCTCGGCGGGCGCGTGGCGCAGCACGTACGCCTGGTTGGTGGAGCCCATCAGGCCGGCTGAGGCGCCGGCGAGCAGTTGCAGGAACGCCAGCAGCCAGGGCAGCACGGCGGCGGACGCCCAGTGCGCGAGCAGCCCGCTGAGCAGCATGGTGAGTGCCGAGCCGACCAGTCCGGCGGTGACTGTGCGCCGGCCGTAGCGCTGGACGACCCGCCAGGCGAGCGCGGAGGCCACGCCCATGGCCACGGCGGAGGGCAGCGCGACCAGCGCGGCACCCATCGGGGACAGGCCGAGGCCGTCCTGGAGGAACATGGTCAGGACCAGGGAGGCGGCGAGCGAGGAGCCGAACTGGGCCATCGCGGTGGCCGTCCCGAGCGCGTACGGCGCGGAGCGGGTGAGGGCCGGGTGGATCAGCGGGTGGCCGCCAGTACGGGCGTAGCGGCGCTGCCACCGGGCGAGCGCGCCGAGCAGCAGCAGGGCGGCGGCCGCGAAGGCGAGCCAGCCGGCCCAGCCGGGCGGGCGGACGAAGGGCAGCATCAGGGCCAGGGTGAGCGCCCCGACCAGCAGCAGGCCGAGGACGTCCACGTCGGCGTGCCGGGCGCTCGGGCGGGGCTTCGGCAGGTGACGGGCCGCCAGGGCGACGGTGGCCAGGCCGAAGGGGACGTTGAGCAGGAAGGTCAGCCGCCAGCCGTCCTCCGGGCCGGCCAGGGCCAGCACCGCGCCGCCGATCGGCGGGCCGAGCGTGAAGGCGAGGCCGCCGGTGACGGCGTACATGCCGAGGGCGCGGGCCCGCAGCTGGCCGTCGAAGACGTCCTGGAGGGTGCCGATCATCTGGGAGTTGACCAGCCCGGCGCCCGCGCCCTGGAGCAGCCGGGCGGCGATCAGCACCCACGGCTCGGTGGCGGTCGCCGAGACCAGGCTGACCAGGGTGAACACGGCCAGGCCGGTGACGAAGAACCACTTGCGGCCCTTGACGTCGCCCAGCCGCCCGCCGGGGATCAGCGCGAGGCCGAAGGCGAGCGAGTAGCCGGCGACGATCCACTGGAGGTCGGCGGGCCCGGCGTGCAGGGTCTCGCGCAGGGCGGGGATGGAGGTGTTGAGGACGGACTGGTCGAGCAGGGTGGTGAAGCCGCCCGCGACGCAGACCAGCAGGACCTTGCGGCCGGCGGCGTCGAAGCGCTCCTCGGGCTCCCCGGTCCCCTTGCGCGCCTTCGTCCTCGCGGGCTTCGCGGGCTTCCCCGCTTCCTCGGGCTTCCCGGCCTCCTCGGGCTTCCCGGCTTCCTCGGGCTTCCCGGCTTCCTCGGGCCGCTCGGGCTCCTCCGGCCGCTCGGCTATCGGCCCGGTGGCGGCGCTCACGGCTCGACCACCACCAGCGCGTAGCGGGCCTCGCCCGGGCCGAGGCTGCGGAAGCGGTTGGTGACGCCGACGTGGCGCAGGCAGTCGCCGGGGCCGAGTTGCTGCGGCTCCCCGTCCACGGTCAGCTCCAGGTGCCCCTCGAACAGCCAGAGGTGGTGCTCCCGGCCGGGCGTGCAGACACGGTCGTAGGCGATGTCGGCGCCGGCCGGCAGCCGGCCCTCGATGATCTCCGCCCGCAGCGAGCCGTGCGGCGGCGAGACCGAGCGGCGGACGAACCCGGTCGTCCCGTCCCGCCAGACCTGCTGCTCCCCGGCCCGCACCAACGGGGCGGGGCCGGCCTCCACCTCGGCGAGCAGCCGCGACATGGTCCGCCCGTACACGGCGCACAGCCGCCCGAGCAGCGCGGCCGTCGGGCTGACCTCCGCCCGTTCCACCCGGGAGAGCGTCGACCGGCTGACGTCCGCCAGCCGCGCCAACTCCTCCAGGGTCCACCCGCGTTCGAGCCTCAGCTCGGCGAGTCTCTGCGCCAGCCGCTCGTCGGCGGCCGTTTCGATTCCCATATTCGCGATGCTATCCCGGATATGAGATCCACTCGCCGGGGCGGAGGCGAGGCTCCGGGGCATCGGAAGCCACCCGCCGGCCGTCCCGCCCCGGCGCGCGCGGCGCCCCGAGCCGGGGTGCGGTGGCCTCCGTCCGCCGGAGTGCGGTGGCCTCCGTCCACCGGGTCGCGGTTCGGCTGATCCACAGGCCCAAAGGGGCGCTGATCATATGATGTACGCCGAATCGGGGCCGGTCGGCGGCCCGAGAGGCGAGGGGGACCAGCGTGTTCGGCATCATCAGACCGTGCAGGCACCGACTGTCCGAGCAGCTGACGACCTCCTGGATGGCCCACCTGTGCGGGCTCTGCCTCGCACTGCGGGACGACCACGGGCAGCTCGCCCGGACGGCGACCAACTACGACGGTCTGATCATCTCCGTGCTGGTCGAGGCCCAGGTCGCCCGGGAGGACTCCCCCTGGCGCCGCACCGCCGGGCCGTGCCCGCTGCGCGGCATGCGGACCGCCTCCGTCGCCAAGGGCGAGGGCGCCCGGCTCGCCGCCGCCGTCTCGCTGGCGCTCGCCTCGGTCAAGATCCGCGACCACGTCGAGGACCGGGACGGCGTCTTCGCCCGCCGCCCGGTCGCCGCCGGGGCGCGGGCCGTCACCCGGCGCTGGGACCGGAAGAGCGCGGGCAGCGCCTCGACGGTCGGCTTCGACACCGCCGTCCTGCTCGACGCGGCCTCCCGGCAGGGCGAGTTGGAGCGCTCGCTGCGGCCCGGCGGGTCCGTCCTGCTGGTCACCGAGCCCACCGAGACCGCCACCTCGGCCGCCTTCGCGCACACCGCCGTGATATCCGGGCGCCCCGGCAACGCCGCCCCGCTCGCCGAGGCCGGACGGCTGTTCGGCCGGCTCGCCCACCTCCTCGACGCCGCCGAGGACCAGGCCGCCGACGCGGCCTCGGGCGCCTGGAACCCGCTGACCGCCACCGGCACCGACCGCGCCGAGGCCGAACGGCTCTGCCGCGACGCCGTCCACGGCATCCGGCTCGCGCTGCGCGAGGTCGAACTGACCGACCGTGCCCTGGTGCACGCGCTGCTCTCGCACGAGACCGACCGCGCGGTGGACCGGGTCTTCGGCCCGGCCCGGCACACGGCGAGCTGCCGCCGCCCGGGCGCGGCCGGCCACGCCACGGGCGAGCACCCGCACCACGCGCCGCCGCAGCCCGCGCCGCCCGGCCAGGACCCGAACCAGGCCCCGGTCCCGCCGTGGGTGCCGCAGGGCCCCGGCTTCACCCCGCCCGGCTCGCCGCCGCCGAACCCGCGCAACCTGCTCGCCGGGTGCGCGATGTGGGCACTGATGGCCTGCACCTGCCAGCTGCTCTGCTGCGACCACAACCACCCGTTCACCCGCGAGCCCCGCAAGGGCTTCTGCGACCGGCACGACGTGGACTGCCCCGACTGCTGCGACTGCTCCGGTTGCGGCGACTGCTGCAGTTGCTGCGACGGGTGCGACTGCTGTGACGGGTGCTGCTGCGACTGCAGCTGCTGACGCCTCCCGTCAGCCCGCCGGCTCCGCGCCGGCCCTCCCCTCCTGGCCGGACCGGCCGACCCGACCGGCCGTCACCGGCCCGGGGTGCCCCCGCAGCACCCCGGGCCGGTCCGCGTCCCGGTACCCCTCGGCCTCGCCGCGCCGCCACAGCGGCAGCACCGGCACCGGCAGCACCGCCGGCGGGCACAGCTCGGCGCACTCAGGCATCGCGCCCCGCCGCCTTCCGGTCCACCGCCAGCGAGTCCTCCAGCCGCGCCAGCAACTGCCGGAACCGCTCGGTGTCCTGCTCCGTCATCCGTCCCTCGGGCAACGCCCTCGACCGCTCGGCCGCTCTCTCGTCCATGGGCCCGAGGCTAGGCGGTGGCGATCAATGGGCGATAAACGCGCGTTCGGGCGGAAAGCGCCGATGCCGGCCGCGGTCGACGGCGCACCCCGAACTACCGGGCCGGCGTCGCGTCCAGCAGCAGCCGGGCGGCCTCCCGGGCGTCGGCGGCGGCCGTCGGATCGCCGTGGACGGCCGCGCTGGTGATCGCCCCCTCGGCCAGCAGGGTCAGGTGGACGGCCGTGGCGGGCGGGGCTCCGGCGGCCTCGGCCAGACCCGCGAGGTAACCGCCGAACTCCGCCTTGTGGTGCCGGGCGGCGGCCACCACCGCGGGGCTGACGGCCCCCAGCTCGCCGAGCGAGTTGACGAAGGCGCAGCCCCGGAAGCCGGGCTCGGCGAACCACCGGCCGAGCCAGTCGAAGACCGCGAGCAGCTGCTCCCGGGGGGAGCCTCCGGTTCGCGAGACGTACACGGCGAGGCTCGCCCGCCAGCGGCCGTCGCGGCGCAGCAGGTAGGCCTCGACGAGCTCGCCCTTGGACGGGAAGTGCTGGTAGAGGCGGCGCATGGTCATGCCGGAGGCGGCCCGGACGGCGTCCATGCCGACCGCCTGGATGCCCTGCCCGTAGAACAGCTCCTCGGCCGCGTCGAGGATCCGGGTCCGTGGGTCCTGCTGCTCCATCTGCCCTGCCCTTTGCGTGAGAACGATGGTTCTCCTATCGTAGCCACAGCGGTGAGAACGATCGTTCTCACTGACGGAACGCCCATTCCGAGGAGCACCCATGCCCGCGACCGGCACCGAGCAGCGCCCGCCCCTGCCCCCGTTCACCGAGGAGACCGCCCGACTGAAGGTCCGGGCCGCCGAGGACGCCTGGAACACCCGTGACCCGCACCGGGTCGCCCTCGCCTACACCCCGGACAGCCGCTGGCGCAACCGCTCCGAGTTCCTCACCGGCCGCGAGCGGATCGCCGACTTCCTCACCCGCAAGTGGCAGCGCGAGCTGGACTACCGCCTGGTCAAGGAGCTCTGGGCGTACGGCGGCGACCGGATCGCGGTCCGCTTCGCCTACGAGTGGCACGACGAGGCGGGCCGCTGGTTCCGCTCCTACGGCAACGAGAACTGGGAGTTCGACCGCGACGGCCTGATGGCCCGCCGGCACGCCTCCATCGACGACCTGCCGATCACCGCCGAGGAGCGGCTGTTCCACTGGCCGCTCGGCCGCCGCCCCGACGGCCACCCGGGCCTCACCGACCTCGGCCTCTGAGCGGGCGGCGCCGGAGGTCACCGAGACCCGGCCGAGACACCGTTACCGGACGCTGATCCTTTCGACGGCAGGACGAGACGCGCTCCACACGCGATCCTGACGTCCGGCGCCTACCGTGCCGCGCATGCCGAAGACACCCGGAACCCCGACCGCCCGCCGCGCACTGCCCCGTGGGCTCGCCGCCGTGGGAGCCCTCCTGCTGGGCGCGACCACGGCGGCGGTGCTGCCGCCGAACACCGCCCGCGCCGCGGAGCGGGAGCCCCTCACCACCCACGCCGGCGCCACCACCGCGCAGGAGCGCGGCCGGATCGACGCCTACTGGACGCCCGACCGGATGAGGCTGGCGGGCGCCCTGATCCCCGAGATCACACCCGTGCCCGAGGACGACCACACGCCCGACGACCCGCGCCCGCTGCCCGCGGACGCCCTGGACCCGGGGGCCGTCTGGACCCACGGCGGAGCGGTGGAGCGGAGCGTCGGCCGGCTCTTCTTCACCTTCTCCGACGGCTACGACGGCAGTTGCACCGCGACGGTGGTCGACAGCGCCAACCGCAGCACCGTCGTCACGGCGGCGCACTGCCTGCGGGGCGTCGGCGCGCCCTCGGCCGACGGCACCTGGAACCACAACCTCTACTTCGTGCCCGGCTACCGCAACGGGACCAAGCCGCTCGGCGGCTTCAGCGTCAGGACCGTGGCCACCTCCTCCCGCTGGGACGCCGACCCGGGCGGGACCCGGCCGGACGACGTCGCCGTCGCCGGCTACGACACCGGGGTCCTGGTGGCGAACCGGTCGGCCGAGGGACGGCGGGTCGCCGACGTCACCGGCACCCAGCGGATCGCCTTCGCCCCGCCCGTCGAGGACGAGTTCATCCACGCCTTCGGGTACCCGAAGGACCGGCTGAACGATCCGAACGGCAGGTACACCGGCTCGCGCCTGATCCACTGCGCCGGACCGGCCCGGCCCGGGACCGCCGCCCCGCTGCTGTGGGGCGGGCGCTGCGACATGTCGCACGGAGCCAGCGGCGGCCCGCACTTCGCCCGGTTCGACCCCGGCACCGGGACCGGCACCGTCGTCGGCGTCACCACCACCACCGACGACCTCGCCGGGGGCCCGCCCGGCACGCTGTACGCCACCCGCTTCGGTGACAGCGCCCACCGCCTCTACGACTGGGCGCAGACCCGGCCGGCCTGACCCCGGCCGCCGCTGCCGCCCGCCCCCTCCTGAGCGAGCATCACCTTCCGCAGCAGGTCCGCCAGGGTGCGCCGCTCCTCCTCGGACAGCACCCCGAGCAGCAGCCGCTCCTCCCGGCCCACCACGTCCAGGGCCTCCCGCCAGGCGGCGCGCCCGGCCTCGGTCAGCACGATGTCGACCTTCCGGCGGTCCTCCGTGGACGGCGTGCGCCGGACGAAGCCGCGCCGTTCCAGGGTCTCCAGCCGGCCGGTGACCGAGGCCGGGGCGAGGTTGAGGTCGGCCCGGAGGTCGGAGGGGGCGGCGTGGCCGCCGCGACCGGCGAGCACGTGCAGGGTGTCGAACTCGTGCTTGTGCAGGCCGTAGTCGGCGACGCCCTGTTCGCGGACCCGGCCGAGGTGGCGGGTGAGCCGGGACATCCGGGTGACGGCGCCCTCGATGTCCGGGTCGAGGCCGGGCAGCACCGGTTGCCAGCGGTCGACGTGGCCGTCCGTCCAGTCGCGGGACTCCGTCCGGTCGCGGGGTTCCGTCCGGTCGCAGGGCGGACGGTACTGCTCGGAAGGGTGTTCGGCCATGGGAGGAGTCTAACGAGCCCGGCAGCGGAAAGGACGTCACCGAAATATTCGTTGCCAAAATTTCGGTACCGAAATAACGTTCGGCGCGTGACACGACACCCCTTGCGCCTGAGCGGCTTCCGCCTGCTCTTCATCGGCCGGACGCTCTCCACCCTCGGCGACGCCGTCGTCCCGGCCGCCCTGGCCATCGCGATCACCCGCGCCACCGGCTCGGCCGGCGCGCTCGGCCTCGTCCTGGGCTGCGCGATGGTGCCGCGCCTGCTCCTGCTGCCGCTCGGCGGCGTGGCCGGGGACCGCCTCGATCCGCGCCGGATCGCCCTCGCCACCGACCTAGTCCGGGCCGTCGCCCAGCTGGTGGTCGGCCTGGAACTGCTCGGCGGGCACCCGAGCCTGTCGCACATCGCGATCGCCTCGGCGGTCGGCGGCACCGCCTCCGCCTTCGCCATGCCCACCGCCGCGCCGCTGGTCGCGGCCACCGTCCAGGGCGAGCTGCGGCTGCGCGCCAACGCCCTGCTCGGCTCCGCCACCGCCGCCGCCCGGCTCGGCGGCCCGGCGCTCGCCGGACTGCTGGTGTACACCGCCGGGCCCGGCTGGGCATTCGTACTGGACGGCGCCTCCTTCGTGCTGAGCGCCGCCCTGCTCACCCGGCTCCGGGTCGACCACGCCCCCGTCGAGCCGCGCTCGCTGCGCCGCAACCTCGCCGAGGGCTGGAGCGAGGTGCGCTCCCGGACCTGGTACTGGACCAGCCTGATCGCCCACGGCACGTGGAACGCCGCCAACGCCGTCCTGCTCACGCTCGGCCCGCTGATCGCCGCCACCCGGCTCGGCGGCGACGGCGTCTGGGTGGCGCTGACCCAGGCGGGCGCGGTCGGCCTGCTGGTCGGCTCGCTGGCCGCCGGCCGGCTGCCGGGGCCTTCCACGTCAGCAGCCCCGTCGGCGGACCCACCACCGTCACCGCGGAGCTGCCGTGCGCGCGGTGATCGCCGAGGATTCGGTGCTGTT
>NZ_JBEXJK010000154.1:0-18036 GCF_040609095.1 Kitasatospora sp. NPDC004799 | reverse complement strand
GGCGAAGGCGTACGCCATCGACCTGGCGATCTCGATGATCGACCTGACCACGCTGGAGGGCGCGGACACGGTCGCGCTCTCCGGCCTGGCCCTGCGGGCGACGGTGAGGGCGAGGGCGGCGCAGAGGACGGCGGCGAGGGCGGCGAAGCCGCTGACGGCGGGGAGCAGGCCGTAGCGCTGGACCAGGGCGCCGACCGCGACGATGGGCAGGGAGCTGCCGAGGTAGACGATGATCCAGAGCGCGGAGAGCTCCGAGCCGCGGCGCTCCGGGTCCATGGCGGCGACGGCGGTGGTGAACAGGGAGCGGAAGGCCACGCCCTGGCAGGCGCCGCCGAGGACGCTGCCGATGAAGAGCAGCGCGGGGGTGCCGGTGTACTCGGCGGCGACGACCAGGGCGAGGCCGGTGGCCAGCCCGGTCATGCCGAGGGCGATCACCACGCGGTCCGAGGTCGGCGGGACGAGCAGCTGGGCGACGGCCGAGGAACCGAGCAGCAGGGCGGCCACGACCGCGCCGACCAGCTTGGAGTCGGTGTGCAGCAGCTTGGCGGCGAAGGCCGGGGCCAGGCTGAGGTAGACGCCGAACACCGCGTAGGAGATGAACCCGGCGGTCGCGGCGAGCAGGAACTCGCGGCGGCCGGTGCGCGGCAGCCGGATGCGCTGCGGCCGCAGGTGCGCCGGGGTGGTGATCCGCGGCGGGGCGGACGGCGGGCGGTTGCGGCCGGGCATCCGCGGGTGGACCAGGGCCAGCGGCACGCACAGCGCCAGCAGGGCGATGGCGTGCAGCAGGAACGGGGTGATCAGCGGGTCGGAGCCGCCCGCCAGCAGGGCGCCGACCACCGGGCCGAGCGCGACGCCGCCGGCCGAGCAGGCCAGGGTGATCTTGGCGGCCAGGGTCGGCTGGTCGGGCAGCAGGTCGCCGAGGGCGGCTCCGGCGGCGCCGGTGGACAGGCCGACGGCGACACCCTGGACGGCACGGCCGGCGGCGAGCTGCCAGAAGCTGCCGGAGGTGGCGAACACCACGTCGCCGACGGCGGACAGCGCGACGGCGGGCAGGATCAGGGCGCGCCGGCCGAGGTGGTCGGACCAGTGGCCGACCACGGCCAGCACCGGGACGAGCGCGAAGACGTAGATCGCGAACAGGACGGTGGTGTCCAGCGCGGTGAGGTGCAGCTGCTGCTGGAGTAGCGAGTAGATCGGCGTCGCGAGGTTGGCGCCGATCAGCATCAGCAGCAGGGCGGCGGCCACCAGGCCGACGCGGACGCCGCGCAGCGCGTTCCAGCGGCTGATCGCGGCGAGCTGGAGCTGGGCGCGCGGCGCGAGCTCCAGGGGAAGCAGGGCCTCCGACAGTCGGCGTCCGTCGAGCTGCGCGGTGCGCAGGCCGGAGCCGGCGGGGGAGAGGTCCGCCATGGCAGGGGTCTCCTGTGGCCGGGCACCACCGGGGTCGGCGGGGTGTGCCGGCGCGCCCGTCCGGAGGCGCTGTGGTGGTGGCCGCGGGTACGGGCTCCCTGGTGGGGCGAGGTGAGCTGAAGAGGGCCCCTCCGGCCCGGGGTCGGGCGGAGGGCGGTCGGGCTTCGTTGCCCCGGTGGCACGCGCGGGGTGTGCGCGTACCAGACCGAAGGATAAGGGGTGGGCGTACGCCCACGGCGCGCGCCCCTGGGTGCGCCCCTTGCGGCAGGGCATCGGGGGTGCCGCACCTATACGCTGAGGTGGTGGATCGGTACGCGGAGCTGTTTGGGCTGACCGCTGGCTGAGGGAGAGCGCAAACGATGGCCGGACGACGTCGGAAGAACGCCGGGGCTTCGGGGGGAGAGGGTGCGGCCGAGGCGGTACTGCCCGCGGACCTCGAGCTCCAGGACCTCTACGGGGCGTTCGCCGCGCACGGGCTGGACGACGAGGACCTGGACGACGCGGCCGTCCTGGTCCCGCCGGTGAAGCTGCCCGCCGAGCGCGAGCTGGCCGAGCAGGCGAAGGCCGTCCCGATGTTCGGGTACGCGCTGGCGCTGGCCCGCTGGGCCGCCCCGCACCGGGCGGTGGACGAGTTCGGCGACCTCGTGGAGGAGGACCGGGCGCCCGCCGCCCGGCTGCTGGGCCTGGCCCCGGCCGAGGGCGAGGTGCCCGAGGAGGCCGAGGTCGAGGCGCTGCGCGCCTGGTCGCTGGCCTGCGACCTGGACCTGGTGGAGCTCGGCACGACCGCGGAGGGCGAGCACGTCGCCGTCCCCGGCCCGGACCTGGAGCCCGCCGAGCAGGGCGACCCGGAGACCGTCCTGGAGCTGTGGCTGACCGCCGCCGGGATCGTCCGGGAGCTGGCCGTCGAGGCGGACTCGCTGCCGGAGGAGGAGCTGCCGGAGGAGGAGGGCGCCGGGCAGGCGGCGGCCGAGGAGGACGAGGACGGCCTGAACGAGGTCGAGGAGGCCCGCGACGAGGCCGCCGAGCTGCTGGACGAGGCCCTGCAGGTGCTCTACGAGACCACCGCCTTCGCCGAGCCGGGCAACGAGACCGTGCCGCTGGGTGTGCTGGCCGCGCTGCTGGTCGTCCCGGAGGGCGAGGAGCCGAGCGAGGAGCTGCTCGGCGACATCACGGACGTGATGGTCGCGCTGGACCCGATGCTGGGCGACCTGGCCGAGCTCGGCCTGCTGGACTACCGCCCGATCGACCCCGAGCTGTTCGACGAGGAGGACGGCGAGGAGTCCGCCGTGCTCGGCGAGGAGCCGCTGGACGAGGAGGAGTCGGCCCGCTTCGGGCTGGTCCGGCTCACCCCGCTCGGCCAGTACGGCATCCGGCAGTGGCTGCTGGAGGACGGCTACGACGCGCCGCTGGTCGGCGACCTGGCCCAGGGGGACGCGGCCGAGCTGCTGCGCGGGGTGTGCGAGTCGGCCAATGTGCTGCCGGAGGAGGAGCTGCGGGTGTGGACCGCCGGCCGGGAGCCGGTGGCGGCGGCGCGCGAGCTGCTCGCGGCGGCGCGCGGCACCGACGGCTACGGCCCGCTGCGCCGGATGCTCTGCGTCTCGGCGCTCAACCTGCTCGGGCCGGACGCGGCGCCGGCCGTCCGGGAGGTCGTGGACGACCCGGAGCTCGGCGGCGCGGCGCGGGCCTGGCTGACCGCGCAGGGGGCGACGGACGTGCCGGTGCCGGACCGGGCGATGGCGCTGTGGACGGTGGTCGACACCTTCGCCGCCCAGCTGCTGGACAACGGCGGGGACGCCGAGCTGCTGCGCGAACTGATCACCGACCTGCCGGTGAACGGCGATCCGGCCGGGTGGTTCGGCGAGCTGTGGCGGGTCGACCACCCGTACACGGCGGACGTCCTGGAGGCGATCGGGGAGCTGCACCCGGACCGGGCGCTGGCCAAGGAGGCGCGCAAGGCGGCCTTCAAGGCGCGCTCCAAGAACTGAGCGGGCGCGGGTGGTCCGGCGGGGCCGGGGCGGTCAGGGCAGGTCCAGCGAGCCGTCCTCGGTGAAGGGGAAGAACGGGTTGTGGGCCAGCTCCCAGAGGTGGCCGTCCGGGTCCTCGAAGTAGCCGGAGTAACCGCCCCAGTCGGTCGGCACCGGCGGCTTGACCACCACGGCGCCGGCCTCGACCGCCGTCCGCAGCGCGGCGTCCACCAGCGCGGGGGACTCCAGGTTCACCGCGAGGGTGACGCCGCGGAAGGAGGGCTCGCCGGTGGCGGGCACGCCCGCGTCGGCGGCCAGCTCCTCGGTGGGGAAGAGGCCGAGCGCCGAGTCGGCGGTGCGGAACCAGACGATCTCCGGGCTGGAGGCGGCGGAGCGCTTCCAGCCGAGCGCCTCGTAGAAGCGGGCGCTGCGGTCGAGGTCCGTCACCCCGAGGGTGACGATGCTGATCCGGGCGGGGAAGGCGCCCTGGGCGGTCCGGTCCTGCGCCGCGTCGTTCGGTGCGACGTCGTTCGGTCCGGCGTGGTTCTGCGCTGCGTCGTTCTGTGCTGTCATGCCGCCAGGGTAGGGAGGGCGGCTGACAACCGGGCCTCCTGACACGGCCACCGCCCCCGTCCGGGGGCGGAGCTGATGACCCGGCAGCTTCGGGCACGTAAGGTGGCGTCAGCGGTGCGGGCGCGAGGACTCGGGGGTGCGGCACAGGATGGTGCGGGAGAGCGGCGGCAGGCACCAGAAGCGGGACACCGGCTCCTCGGAGGCCGCCCCGGTTCCGGACCGGCCGGTCCGGGAGAACCGTTTCGCCGGTCGGCCCGCCGAGCGGCGTGCCGGGCAGCCCGCGGACCGGGCGCTGGACCGGGTGGTCGACCAGCCCTCCGGCCGGTCCGTCGACCCCGTCGGCCGGCCAGCCGAGTCCGCCGACCGGCCCGCCGACGGCTTCGCCGATCAGGAGGAGTTCTCCCGCCGGACCCTGGCCGCGGCCGACTTCCCGGTGTACGGCGTGGCCGCCGGGTCCGGGACGCCGGACGGCGAGGCGACCGCTGGCGGGGCGTGGACCGGTGAGGCGCTGGCCGCCTTCGAGACCTCCGGCGGCCAGCTGCGCTGGGTCGAGGTCCAGTGCGGTGACTGGCGCTCGGCGGCCGGCCCGTACCTGACCGTGCGCACCTACCGCCCGGGGGCCGACTGCGGCGAGCAGCTGCCCGAGCTGGAGGACCTGGTCGAGGACGAACGGGACCGCGTCTACGAGCAGTTGGGCATCGACGAGGGCGACGGGCCGGGCCGGGTACGGGCGTTGCGCGCCTGGATCACGGTGGACGGCGAGCCCTGCGCGGTGGAGGTGCACGAGGACCGGCCGCTGCCGGAGCCGGGCTCCCCGGCGCCGAACGGGTCGGCGGACGGGTCGGCGGACGGGTCGGCGGACGGGCCGGCGCCGGTGTGGGCCGGGCGGCTGCGGGCCGGCGGGCTGACCGTGACGGTGTGCGGGCGCGGGGTGGCCCCCGGCGCGGTGGAGCTCGGCGTGATCGCCGACTTCGAGCGCTGCCTGCGCGGGCGCACCGAGCTGCTGCGCGACCTGGCCGCCCGGCGGGCCCGCCACGTGCCGGTCGAGCAGCGCGAACTGCCGCCCGCCGTCGGGATGGAGGCGCACCGGGCGCTGATCGCGCAGACCGTCGCCGAGTCCGCCGCGATCGAGGCCCAGGTGCGGGTCGGGCGCACGCCGAGGCTGCCGCGCGGGCTGCGCGGGGAGGTCGGCGCGGTGCGCTGGGAGGCGGCGGTGCGCCAGCAGATGCGGCTGGCCACCGAGACCCGCCAGGAGGCCACGGCGGCGGTGACCTCGATGGTGAACCACCTCAACCGGCTGTCCCAGCAGACGCACTGGCTGGTCGGCACGGCGGAGGGCGAGGCGGCCGTCGAGGAGGTCGTCCGGTACACGGTGTTCGCGAGCGAGGTGGCGAGCCTGCCGGCGCAGCGGGCCTGGGCGCAGCTGTGGCGGGAGCGGCCGGGCGGCGGCGGGGCGGGGGTCTGGGAGGAGCAGCGGCTGGCCGAGCAGCTGTGGCTGTCGGCCTGGGAGCAGTGGCGGGCGGCGCGGCGCTGAGGGAGCGTCCGGGGCGGCGTTCAGGCCCCAGTGGTTCGACCGGGCCGGACGGGTGGTTCGACCGGGAACGGGCGTAAAGCGAAGGTCATGCGACGGTCATCGGTCGGCAAATGGACGCCCGGGTGTGGCGTGGACGTCACGTCAGGTTCACCCGTCCGGCGGAGCCTGCTGGGCGTCGGCATCCCGCACCGACGCCCCCGCTCATCCTCAGGAGTTGCTGCCATGTCGCTGTCCCGCCGGGACTTCGTCAACCGTTCCACCCTCGTCGGGGCCGGCGTGCTGATCGCCGGCAGCGCCGAGGCGCTGGCCAGCGCCCCCGGCGCGATCGCCGCCCCGGTCGGTGGCGAGGCCCCGGCCGCCGCGGCCGCCGGGACCAACTCGGCCGCCGGCACCGCCGTCGGCTACGGCCAGCTGGTCCAGGATCCGGCCGGCCTGCTGTCCCTGCCGAAGGGCTTCTCGTACAAGGTCCTGAACCGGGCGGGCGTCACCAAGCTGCGCACCGGCGAGTTCACCCCGAGCAACCACGACGGCACCTCCGCCTTCGAGGACGAGCGCGGCGGCAACTACATGGTCGTCAACCACGAGCTGTCCGGCTCCCGCGACAAGTGGCCGCACCCGGTGCCGCTGACCGAGGGCCACGTCTACGACCCGGGCGCGGCCGGCGGCTGCACCATCGTGCACGCCAAGCGGGACGGCTCGGTCGAGCAGTGGGTCGGCATCGCCGGCACCTCCACCAACTGCGCCGGTGGCGTGACCCCGTGGGGCACCTGGCTGTCCGGCGAGGAGACCGAGGACAAGGCCGGCAAGAACGGCTTCACCAAGGACCACGGCTACATCTTCGAGGTCGACCCCTTCGACGACGACTACAACCGCGACCCGCAGCCGGTCAAGGCCTTCGGCCGCTACGCGCACGAGGCCGTCGTGGTGGACCCGAAGAAGGGCCACGTCTACCTGACCGAGGACGCCTCGAACCCGAACGGCCTGCTGTTCCGCTGGACCCCGCCGACCGGCTTCAGGCACGGCCGCTACCAGCTGCGCAAGCTGGCCGCCGACGCCGGTGTGCTGGAGGCCTTCAAGGTCTTCGACGCGCAGGGCAAGTTCGTCGACGACCTCTCCCGCGCCACCAAGGTCGGCACCACCTACGGCGTGGACTGGGTCAAGGTCCAGGACCGCGACGCCAAGACCGTCTCGGTCCGCAAGCAGTTCAAGGACGGCGAGGTCACCCGCGCCCGCAAGCTGGAGGGCATGTGGTGGGGTGACGGCGGCTTCTACTTCGTCTCCAGCTACGCCCGTTCGGAGAGCCCGCTCCAGCACGACGGCCAGGTCTGGTTCTACAACCCGAACCGCCGCACCATCACCCTGAAGGTGCTGCTGGGCGTCAACACCGACGTCTGGGGCGACCACGACAACTTCGACGGCCCGGACAACATCACCGTCTCGCCGTACGGCGGCATCGTGATCGCCGAGGACGGCGAGGGCGTCTCGCACCTGTTCGGCGCCACCGAGGAGGGCCTGGTCTTCCCGATCGCCCGCAACGAGCTGAACATCGGCACCGCCGAGAAGCCCGAGTTCAGCGAGTTCACCGGGGTGACCTTCTCGGACGACGGCAAGACCCTGTTCGCCAACATCCAGACCCCGGGCATCCAGCTGGCCATCAGCGGCCCGTGGCGCCGGCTGAACGAGCACAAGCGCGGCCAGGGCTACGGCGCGTGACCCTCGGAGCGTGACGGGCTGCCCGCGGACCACTCGTCCGCGGGCAGCCGCAGTTGCAGCATCGCCAGCAGCCGCTGCTGCGGCTGGGCGAGGTCGATGCCGGTCAACTGCTCGGCGCGGCGCACCCGGTAGCGCAGGGTGTTGGGGTGGATGTGCAGGGCGTCCGCGGCCACCCGGACCTCGCCGAGCGCGTCCAGCCAGGCCAGCACCGACTCGGCGAGCCGGGTGCCGTGCCGGCGGTCGTACTCGGTGAGCGCGGTCAGCCGCGGGTCGCGCAGGCCGGTGCGCTCCTGGAGCAGCGCGACCATCTCGCTGACCAGCACCTCCGCCTGGACGTCGATCAGCGCCGCGACATCGAGGTCCACTCCGCCGCGGCCCATCGCGTCCAGGATGCGGTCCGCCTGCGCGCGGGAGTCGGGGACCTGCGCCAGGCCGTCGACGGTCGAGCCGATCGCGGCGCGCAGCGGGACCCCGAGGTGCTCGCGGGCGGCCGTCACCACCTCGGTGGCCCAGTCGCGCACGGTGGTCATCGGCAGGCCGGCCGGCAGCTCGGGCAGCAGCACGTACACCCGGGACTCGATCGGGGCGAGCAGCGCGGTGCGGTGCCGGGCGGCGGTGTGCACCGAGATCAGGCCGGTGACGTCGGAGCGGTGCAGCGCGTCGGTGGTGTGCGCGGCGTAGGCCAGCACGGTGGCCGGGCGGCGCAGGTCCAGGCCGAGGTGGGTGGCGAGCGACTGGGGGCCGGTGGAGCCCTCCAGCAGGCCGGTGAGCAGGGTCCGGGTGAGCCGGACGTCGGCGGACAGCTCCCGGCGGCGGCGCACCAGCTGGGCGGCCGCGACCCGGGCGGCGCCGACCAGGGCCTGCTCGGCCAGCGGGGCCAGCGGCTGGGCGCCCTCCTGCACCCAGATGGTGCCGAGCGGCTGCGCCCCGGCCCGGATGCCGACGGCCAGGCGGCGGCGCAGGCCCAGTTCGGGGTGCGGCTCGACCGCGATCGGGGCGTCCGAGCTGCGCAGGTGCTGGAAGATGCCCCACTCGCGGAGCTTGGACAGGTACGGCTCCGGGCCCTGCCAGCCGAGGATGGACAGCCGGCGCAGGTCGTCGACCTCGTCGGAGTCGGAGGAGCGGGAGTAGGCCAGCACCCGGCTGGAGGTGTCCTCGATCGAGACGATGCCGTTGGTGAGCACGGCGACGGTCTGGGCGAGGGAGAAGAGGTCGCCCGCGTTGGGCTCGGGGGCGCCGGGGGCGCCGGGGGCGGCCGGGGCGTCCGGGCCGGCGATGATCGCCCGGGCCAGCGAGTCGAGGTGCTCCCAGCGGGTCTCGCGGCGCACCGAGAGCAGGGCGACGCCCGCCTCGGTGGCGGCCTCGCGCAGCGCGTCGGCCTGGCCGGGGCCGTCCAGCTTGACCGCGACGGCGGCGGCCCCGGCCCGGACGGTCGGGCGCAGGGCGGGCAGGGCGGCGCGGCCGCGGGCGCCGATCGCGAGCACGAGTTCGCCGGGGGCGGCGGTGGGCGGGTCCTCCGGGTCGAGGATGGCGACGTCGCGGACCGGGACGTCCAGGCCCTGCGGGGCGGCCTGCAGCTCGACCAGCGGTTCGCCGAGGGACATCAGGAGTTGACGGAGCGGCAGGCCGGGGGTGGTCACGCCGGTCCTCCTTCATCCGCTCGGACAACGGTTTGTGGTTGATTTTAGCCGGGCGGACAGAGTTCGGGTTCGTCGATCCTGAATAGTTGACTTCGACTATCCATGAATGAATAGTCGGTACTGACCAAGTGATGAGGAACGTTCTCATGGCGAAGCGACGCACGGTGTCGAACCCGCTGGCCCTCGCGGTCCTGGCCGAGCTCACCATCGCGCCGATGCACCCGTACGAGATGGGGCGCCGGCTCAGGGAGCAGGGCAAGGACCGCAACATCAAGTACAACCGCAGCTCGCTCTACATGGTCGTGGAGCAGCTGCGGAAGGCCGGGTTCGTCGCCGAGCGGGAGACCGTCCGCGACACCCAGCGTCCGGAACGCACCGTCTACGCCCTCACCGGGGCGGGCCGGACGGAGCTCGACGACTGGATGCGCGAGCTGGTCGCCGAACCGCAGCACGAGTACCCGGCGTTCGGGGTGGCCCTGAGCCTGCTGGCGGCCCTGCCGATCGAGGAGTCGGCGGAGCTGCTCGGCCGGCGGCTCACCGCCCTGGACGAGCGGATCGACGCCGGCCGCGCGCAGTTGCACGAGGCGGCCGGGTCGGGCCTCCACCCGATGTTCGTCATCGAGGAGGAGTACGCCCTCGCGCTGCTGACGGCCGAGCGACGCTACACCGAGCACCTCATCGGACAGCTCGGGGATCCGGAGTTCGGCCGGACCCTGGAGGAATTCCTGAGGAGGACGGAATGAGTGGGACCCGCACCACGGAGAAGGCCCTGGTCATCGGCGGCGGCATCGCCGGGCCGGTGACCGCGCTGGCCCTGCGCCGGGCCGGCGTCGAGGCGGTCGTGCACGAGGCCTACGGGAGCCCCGCCGAGGGCATCGGCGGCACCTTCATGATCGCGCCCAACGGGCTCGCGGCGCTCGCCGCCGTCGGCCTGGCGGCGGAGGTCGCCGAGGTCGGCCAGCCGGTCGACCGGATGGTCGTCGAGGACGCCCGGGGCGGCGTGCTCGCCGAGTCCCCCGAGGTGTCCGGCCGGGTGATGCGGCGCGCCGAGCTGTACGCCGTGCTCCAGCGGCGGCTGGCGGAGGAGGGCGTCCCGGTCCGCTACGGCAAGCGGCTGACCGGCGTCGAGGAGCGCGCCACCGGCATCACCGCCAGCTTCGCCGACGGCACCACCGCGGACGGGGACCTGCTGGTCGGCGCCGACGGGACCCGCTCCGCCGTCCGCGGACTGATCGACCCGGCCGCGCCCGGGCCGCGGTACACCGGCCTGATCGGGGTCGGCGGGTACAGCGCGCACCGGCTGGACGGCCCGCGCGGGGCCGGGCGGACCATCCACTTCGCCCAGGGGCCCCGGGCGTTCTTCGGCTACTGGGCGCTGGCGGACGGCACCGGGACCGCCTGGTTCAGCAACATCCCGCGCGCCGAGCAGCTGACCCCGGAGCAGGCCCGGGCGGTGTCGCGGGAGGACTGGCTGGCGCTGGCCCGCGAGCTGCACGCCGGGGACCTGCCCGCCCGGGAGGTCCTGGCGGCGGCGGACGCGGCGGGCGTCGAGGCCTTCCCCCGGCTGGAGATCATGCCCTCCGTGCCGCACTGGTACCGCGACCGGATGGTGCTGGTCGGCGACGCGGTGCACGCCCCGTCCAACAGCTCCGGCCAGGGGGTCTCGCTGGCCGTGGAGAGCGCCGTCGAACTGGCCCGCTGCCTGGCCGACCGGCCCGACCTGGCGAGCGCCCTGGCGGCGTACGAGGCGGCCCGGCGCCCGGTGGTGGAGGCGGTCGCGGCCAGGGCGGCGGTGGTGAACGGCCGGAAGGCGGGCGCCGGAGCGTGAGCCGGTGCTCCGGGCCCGGGGCGCGGGACCGGTGGCGCGAGGAGGTGTGCGGGGGTGTGAGGGGGTGTGAACCGTGGGGCGGTCGGGGGCGGTTCGTGACCGCGGCGTGACCCGGTTCGTCGGCCCGGACAACGCCGTACGGGGGAATTTAGCCGCCCGGCCAATCATGTGGCCCGGTGGCCAGGAATAGCGTTCGTGCTGTGGCCGGCGTGCGACCCGCGCCGGCAGTCCCCCCGCACTGAACGAAGGAGAGCGTGCGCTCTATGGACGCTGTGACCCAGGTCCCCGCGCCGGTGAACGAGCCGGTCCACAGCTACGCCCCGGGCAGCCCGGAACGGGCTCGTCTGGAGGCCAAGCTGAAGGAGCTGGGCGGCCAGGAGCCGGTCCAGCTGACCATGACGATCAACGGTGAGCGCCGGATGGGCGGCGGCACCGAGATCCACGTCGTCCAGCCGCACAACCACGCGGCTCGGCTCGGCACCCTGCGCAACGCCACCCAGGCCGACGCGCAGGACGCCATCGACGCTGCCCTGGCCGCTGCCCCGGCCTGGCAGGCGCTCTCCTTCGACTCGCGCGCCGCGATCTTCCTCAAGGCCGCCGACCTGCTGGCCGGCCCCTGGCGCGAGACCCTGGCCGCCGCCACCATGCTCGGCCAGTCCAAGACCGCCCAGCAGGCCGAGATCGACACCCCCTGCGAGCTGGTCGACTTCCTGCGCTTCAACGTGCACTTCGCCCGCCAGATCATGGCCGAGCAGCCGATCTCCTCGGACGGCGTGTGGAACCGCAGCGACCACCGCCCGCTGGAGGGCTTCGTCTACGCGATCACCCCGTTCAACTTCACCGCGATCGCCGGCAACCTGCCGACCGCGCCCGCGCTGATGGGCAACGTGGTGCTGTGGAAGCCGTCCCCGACCCAGCAGTTCTCCGCGCACCTGCTGATGCAGCTGCTGGAGGAGGCCGGCCTGCCCAAGGGCGTCATCAACATGGTGACCGGCGACGGCCTGGCCGTCTCCGAGGTCGCGCTGAAGCACCCGGCGCTGGCCGGCATCCACTTCACCGGCTCCACCGCCACCTTCCAGCACCTGTGGCGCGAGGTCGGCAACAACATCGCCGGCTACCGCACCTACCCGCGGATCGTCGGCGAGACCGGCGGCAAGGACTTCCTGGTCGCCCACCCGTCCGCCGACCCGAAGGTCCTGAAGACCGCGATGACCCGCGGAGCCTTCGAGTTCCAGGGCCAGAAGTGCTCGGCGCTGTCGCGGGCCTACGTCCCGGCGTCGATCTGGGCCGGCCTCAAGGACGAGTTCGCCGCCGAGGTCGACGGCCTCACCATGGGCGACGTCAGCGACCTGTCCAACTTCATGTCGGCCGTCATCGACGAGCGCGCCTTTGCCAAGAACAAGGCCGCCATCGACCGCGCCCAGGCCGACCCGCAGGTCGAGGTCCTGGCCGGCGGCACGTACGACGACAGCGTCGGCTACTTCGTCCGCCCGACCGTCCTGGTCTGCCAGGACCCGGCGAGCGAGTACTTCAAGGACGAGTACTTCGGCCCGATCCTGGCCGTGTACGTCTACGAGGACGAGAAGTACGAGGAGATGCTGGCCCAGATGGAGTCGGTGTCCCCGTACGGCCTGACCGGCTCGATCATCTCCCAGGACCGCGCCGCGGCCCAGGACGCGATGCACAAGCTGCGCTTCGCGGCCGGCAACTTCTACATCAACGACAAGCCGACCGGCGCCGTCGTCGGCCAGCAGCCCTTCGGTGGCGGGCGGGCCTCGGGCACCAACGACAAGGCCGGTGCCAAGCAGAACCTGGCGCGCTGGACCTCGACCCGCTCGGTCAAGGAGACCTTCGTCCCGCCGACGGACTACCGCTACCCGCACATGGGCTGACCAGCCCCGCCGACCGCACGGCTCGACCCGTAGCCACCGGTCACCCGCGACGCCCGGTCCCGCAGCCGGGCGTCGCCCGCCGGGGCGGCGAACCCCCGTTCCGCCGCCCCGGCCCTTCTGCCACCCTTGGAAACACCAGCTCCAGGAGTCACGATGCTCCGTTCCGCCCTTCTCGCGGCCTCCCGGTCCCCGCAGGTCCGCACCGTGGTCGAGAAGTTCCCGCCGACCCACGCGATAGTCGAGCGCTTCGTCGCCGGCGACGCCCTCGACGACGCCGTCACCGCCACCGACGACCTGATCGCCACCGGCCGCAAGGTCACCCTGGACCACCTCGGCGAGGACACCCAGGACGCCGCCCAGGCGGCCGGCACCGCCGAGGCCTACGAGCACCTGCTCAAGGCCCTCAAGGAGACCGGCCTGGCGGCCGGCGCCGAGGTGTCGGTCAAGCTGTCGGCCGTCGGCCAGTTCCTCCCGGTGGACGGCGAGAAGATCGCGCTGGAGAACGCCCGCCGCATCTGCGAGGCCGCCGCCGACGCGGGCACCACGGTGACCCTCGACATGGAGGACCACACCACCACCGACTCCACCCTGGCCATCGCGCGCGAGCTGCGGGCGGACTTCCCGTGGCTGGGCGTCGTGCTCCAGGCCTACCTGCGCCGCACCGAGGCCGACTGCCGCGACTTCGCGGGCGAGGGCTCCCGGGTGCGCCTGTGCAAGGGCGCCTACAAGGAGCCCGAGTCGGTCGCCTTCCAGGGCAAGCACGAGGTCGACCTCGCGTACGTCCGGGCCCTGAAGGTCCTGATGGCGGGCGAGGGCTACCCGATGATCGCCTCGCACGACCCCAACATGATCAAGATCGCCGGCCAGCTGGCCCAGTGGAACGGCCGCAAGCGGGACTCCTTCGAGTACCAGATGCTGTTCGGCATCCGCCCCGAGGAGCAGCTGCGCCTCGCCGGCGAGGGCAACACGATGCGCGTGTACCTCCCGTACGGCCAGGAGTGGTACGGCTACTTCATGCGCCGCCTCGCCGAGCGCCCGGCCAACCTGACCTTCTTCCTGCGCGCCATGGCCACCCGCGGCTGATCCGGCGCCCGCCGACTGCGGCCCGCACCCCTGACGGGGGGTGCGGGCCGTTGGCGTTCCCGCGGGGCGGGGTGCGCGCCGCGGTGTTGTTTCCTAGGATCTGAGGTCTGGTGAACTGGCTTTTCGAGTGGAGGAGTTGGGGATGCTGAAGGCTTTCGCGGAGCTGTCGACGCCGTTGGTGGCGGATGCCTGTGTGCGGCTCGGGGTGGGGGTGCGGGTGGCGCCGGCGGGGGTGTCGGGGGTGGTGGCCGGGGCCCGGGTGGCGGGGCGGGCGCTGCCGGTGCGGCACTACGGGAGCGTGGACGTGTTCCTGGAGGTGTACGGGGCGGCCCGGGCCGGGGACGTGCTGGTGGTCGACAACGGCGGGCGGACCGACGAGGCCTGCATCGGGGACCTCGCGGTGCTGGAGGCGCGGGCCGCCGGGGTGGCCGGGGTCGTGGTGTGGGGGCTGCACCGGGACACCCCCGAGCTGCTGGAGATCGGGCTGCCGGTGTTCAGCTACGGGTCGCTGCCGCTCGGCCCGGTGCGGCTGGACGGCCGGGAGCCGGAGGCGCTGCTGACGGCGAAGTTCGGGCCGCACCCGGTGAGCGCCGAGGACGTGGTGTTCGCCGACGCGGACGGGGTGCTGTTCGTGCCCGGGGACCGGGTCGCCGAGGTGCTGGAGACGGCCGGCGCGATCGCCCGGACCGAGCGCGCGCAGGCCGCGCGGATCACCGCCGGGGACACGCTGCGCCGGCAGACCGCCTTCGACGAGTACCTGGAGCGGCGCGCCGCCGACCCGGCGTACAGCTTCCGGCGGCACCTGCGGCGGGTCGGCGGGGCGATCGAGGAGTAGGACTCCGCCGGGCGAGGGGGCGCCCGGGGCGCCCGGGCAGCCGGTTCGGCCGGGTCAGCCGCCGAGGACGGCGTCCCCGACCAGCGCGGCGGTGTGCGCCTGGCCGGTGGCGTTGGGGTGCACCACGGCGTACTCGAGCGGCAGCACGCTGGTCAGCACGCCGTCCAGCCAGTGGTCGGTGTCGCAGACGCTGTGGCCGGCGCTGGCGGGGTAGAGGTCCACGAAGGTGTCGCCGTGGGCCGCGGTCCGCCGGGCGATGAGCGCGTTGAGCGGTTCCAGCAGCGCGGTGCGGGCCCAGGCGAGATCGCCGGTGGTGAAGGTGCCGAACTGCAGGAGGTTGCCGTACTGGCAGCGGGTGGCGTCCTCGGGGACGAGGTACGGGTAGCCGACGGTGAGGACCCTGGCGGACGGGGCCTTGGCGTGCAGCGCCGTCAGCATCCGGTCGTAGGCGGCGCGCAGCCGGTCGAGGCGGGCGGGCAGGCCCGCGTCGAACTGGTCCTTGCAGGGCGTGCCCCGGCCGAGCCGGAGGGCGCCGAGCTCGATGCAGCTCTTGAGGATCTCGGCGAAGCCGAGGTCGTTGCCGCCGATCCCGACGGTGACCAGGTCGGTGGCCGGGTCGACGGCGTCGATCTGCGGCGGGACGGCCGGGTAGGGGCCGTTCGGGTCGGTGCCGAGCGGCGGGAGCGGGCGGCCGAGCGGGGACTGCGCGCTCGCGTCGACGCCGTCGGTGGTGGCGCCGCTGCAGCTGACGTTGCGCAGGGCGACCAGGGAGCCGAGGCGGCGGCGGAGGATCTCGGGATAGGAGTCGACGGTACGGGCGCAGCCGTCGCGGGGCGCGGTCTCGTCGCCGGTGGCCTCGATGACCCCGGCGGTGTAGGAGTCCCCGAGGGCCGTCCAGCGCAGGGCGGCGGCGCGGTCGCCCGGCCGGGCGGCGGCCTGGACGGTGGTCGGGGAGATCAGCCCGGCGGCGAGCACGGTGACGGTGCCGACGACGGCGAGGCGGGACAGGAAGCGTGGCACGGCTCTCCTCCTCGGGTGCGGGGGAGAGTGCGGTTCACCCCCCGGAGAGTCAATCGAGTCGCCGTGACGGCGACTTGATGCCTCAGGGGGGTGAATCCGCGGGCGCGGAGGTGACGCGCTACAGCGTCGCGGCGGCGGGCTCGACCATCGCCCGCGCGGTCTTGCCGTCGACGTACTCGCCGAGCGCCGTCATCTCCCACTCGCCACCGGGGCGGCGGACCAGCTTGCACATCATCACACCGGTGTGGGGTTCGGAGTGGGTGAGGTCGAAGCGGACCAGCTCCTCCTCCGTCCGGGCGTCCAGCAGCCGGCAGTAGGCGTTCTTCACGTCGGTGAACTTCTGGCCGGAGAAGGAGTTCACGACGAAGACCAGCCCGTGGACCTCGGCCGGCAGGCCCTCCAGGTGGACGGTGATCAGCTCGTCGTCGCCCTCGCCACCGCCGGTCAGGTTGTCGCCGGAGTGGGAGATCGCGCCGTTGAAGATGTTCAGCTTCATGAACCAGGCCGTCTCCAGCCGCTTGTGGCGGGCGTCGAAGGCGAGGCAGGAGGCGTCCAGGTCGACGCTGCGGCCGCGGGCGGCGGGCTCCCAGCCGAGGGCCATCCGGACGGAGGAGAGGAACGGGCGGCCGTTCTTGACCAGGGAGACCGAGGCGCCCTTGGTCAGGCTGATCCGGCCCTTGTCCAGGGTGATCTTGGTGGGGGCGGCGGTCGGAGCGGTGGCCGGGGCGGGGGTCTGGCCGGTGGCGAGGGCGATCCGCGGGTCGACCGGGGCGGTCGACGGCACCGGCGGAACCGGCGGGGCGGGCGGCACGGGCGGGGCGGCCGGCGGGGTGGGGAGCTGGACGGTCCGGTCCACCGGGGCCGGCGGGGCGGCCGGGGTCGGCGGCGCGACCGGCGCGGCGGGGGCGGCCGGGGCCGGAGTCGTGGCGGCCGGCGCGGGCGCCGGGGAGTCGTCGACGGCGACGCCGAAGTCGGTGGCGATGCCCGCCAGGCCGTCGGCGTAGCCCTGGCCGACCGCGCGCACCTTCCAGGCGCCGCCGCGCAGGTAGACCTCGACCACGATGAGCGCGGTCTCCAGGCCCAGCCGGGGCGGGGTGAAGGTGACCAGCACCTCGCCGGTGTCGGCGTCGCGGACGGTGGCGGTGGGCTCCATCCCGGCGAAGGTGGAGACCTGGTCGGCGGGGCTCGCGGCGACGACGATCTTGGTGATGCCGGCCGGGACGGCCCGGGTGTCGACGGTGATCGCGTCCGGGGAGCCGGCGGTGGCCGGGCGGTGGCTGACGCCGGGGCCGTCCGGGGCGTTGAAGAAGACGAAGTCGTCGTCCGAGCGGACCTTCCCGGCATCGGTCAGCAGTAGGCCGGAGACGTCCAGCGCCTTGGGCGCGGTGACCTCGACGGTCACTCGCGCGGCGGTCAGCGGTGCGTTGCCGCCTTGGGTCAGGACGGTGGACACGGACTCCTCCTCGGGTGCGGAACGGCGGCCCGGCCGGGGCCGCTGGGGGCGCCGGGCCGGGTGCTGCTCACAGTAACGAACGAGGGTGCGGGGATGAGCCCGTCGGGAACGGCCTGCCGACGGATCGTCGGAGGACTGTTACACCGGGCCGTCGGCAGGTCAGCGCGCCGCGGCGGCCGGGGTGGTGACCGCGGCGGCGGCCGGGGTGGCGGTCGGCTCGGGGGCCGTCCCGGCGGCCGGCGGCGGCACCGGTCCGAAGCCGCCGAGCGCGGCCACCGCGCGGGGGTGGTCCAGCGCGAAGGCGGAGACGTTCCAGCTCTCCGCCGGGGCCGCCTTGCGCGCCGTCGCGGACGGGGCGGCGGCCGGACGGGCACCGCGGACGCCGAAGGCGTAGCGGCCGGGCCGGACGTCGGTGCCGGGCGGGGTGGTGAAGCGGTAGACCAGGGTGCCGCGCTCCTGCTGGACGGTCACCACGGCGCCCGGCAGGTCGGTCCAGGCGGCGCCGGGGCCGGGGGCCGACTCGCCCGGGACGAGCCGGAACTCGGCCTGGAACGCGGTGACCGGCTCGGCCACCGCGAGGGCGAGCCGGTGGTGCAGGCCGTCCCGGCCGAGCGGGGAGAGCAGGGCCGCACCGAAGAGCGCGTGGTCGGTGTCCGGGGCGGCCGGGTCGTTCTCGCCGGGGAAGGAGGCGGCGCCGTCGGTGCCCGGGAGGGAGGCGGCGGGCGGCGGCACGGGCATCGGCGTGGACGGCCGCGGCCCGGGGGAGTTCGCCACCTGGCCGGAGCCGGGCGGGGCGTAGCCGGGCTGCCCGCTGCCCGGGGCCGGGACGGACGGGGCGGGAACGGACGGGGCGGGCGAGGGCGAGGCGCCGGCCGGGCCCGGGACGCCCGCCTCGGTGCCGGCGAGCTGGGTGCCGGAGGCCGGCGCGTCCTGCCCGGCCGAGGCCTGGCCGCCGGTCTGGGGCGCGACCGGGCCCGACGCGCGGGGTGCGGGCGGGGTGGCAGTAAAGTTAGGCTTACCTAACTTCCCCTGGGGGTTTCTCGTGTCACTCGCTGCCGTACCCGTCCAGGCCGCCTCCGGAGCCCCGGGCGCCG
>NZ_JBEXJK010000153.1:0-18164 GCF_040609095.1 Kitasatospora sp. NPDC004799 | reverse complement strand
TCCGAGGCCGTGGCCCCGGACGGGAGCGGAGACGGGTCACTCGGAGACCGACCCCCCGGAGGCCGGCCGCACCGAGACCGCCCGGACGGCGTCGTGGATGAGGTCCGCGACCGTGGACGGCCGGGAGACGGCCACCGAGTGGGAGGCATCCGGCAGTTCGAGGACGGTGGCGCCGGCCCGCTCGGCCGTGAAGCGCTGGATCGCCGGCGGCAGCGCCTGGTCGGCCCCCGCCACCAGGGCCCACGAGGGCGTGCTGCGCCAGGCCGCCACCGTCGGCACGTCGGTGAGCACCCGCTCGGCGGCGGGGCGCTGGAGCGCGGCCAGCACCTGGGCCACCTCCGCGTCGAGGTCCGCCGCGACGAACGGCTGGAAGCACTCCTGGGGCACGCTGAGCTCCGTCGCCCGGTCGGCGCCGTCCGCCGCGTCGGTGGCGAACTCGGTGCGCCGCAGCAGCGGCAGGAGCGGCCCCGGGGTGAAACGGCGGGCGAGCACCTCGTGGCTCTCCCCCACGTCGGGCAGGTACGCGGCCACGTAGACCAGCGCGCGGACGTTGGGGACGGCCCCCGCCTCCGTGATCACGGCACCCCCGTAGGAGTGGCCGACCAGGACGACCGGCCCGGCGATGCCCGCGACGACGGAGGCCAGGTAGGCGGCATCGTGGGCCAGCCCGCGCAGCGGGTTCGCGACGGCGAGGACCGTCAGGCCCCGTCTGTGGAGCTCGGCGACGACGCCGAACCAGGTGGTCGCGTCGGAACAGCCGTCGTGGACCAGCACGACGGTGGGCCGGGTGGAGTGCATGGCTGCCTTTCGGAGGGCGCCGGACGGCGAGGCCCGCGGTCGACGGGCGTGCGTGATCGCCAGGCGGCGGCAGGGAGGGTGGGTGGTGCCGGGTGGTGGGGGGTGGTGAAGGGCACTGCGGGGCACAGGAGTTCAGGAGACCGGAAGCCGGCGGATCGGAGTTCAGGAGGCCGGATCGTGGCCGTCGGCCTGCCCGGCGTAGGCCTGCCACTCGCGGGGCGAGACCCCGTACGCGTCGCGGAACGCCCGGCTGAAGTGGGAGTGGCTGACGAAGCCCCACCGGTGCGCGACGGCGGAGACGCTGGTCTGCCGGCGGGACGGGCGCTCCAGCTCCCGGCGGCAGGCGTCCAGCCGGCGCTGCCGCACCCACTGGCCCACGGTCATCCCGTCCTGCTGGAAGAGCTTGTGCAGGTAGCGCACCGAGATGTGCTGCGAGCGGGCGATCGATTCGGGCGCGAGGTCCGGGTCGGCGAGGTTCTCCTCGATGTGGGCGCGGATCCGCGCCAGCAGCTCGGCCGCGCCGGTCGGGTGCTCCGGGCTCTCCCGTTCGAGCAGTTCGGTCACCAGGATGGCGACGATGTCGGAGACGCTGCGGGCGAGGTGGTTGCCCGGCCGGGCGCGGTGGGCCCGGGCCTGGGTGGCGAGGGTCCGCAGGAAGTGGGAGGCGAGCGAGCCGACGCCCTCGTTCCCCCGCGCCAGCAGGCCGCCCGTGCGCCGGACGTCGTCGGCCCGGACGCCCAGGTAGAAGCAGGGGACGCGGAAGTGGACCATCCGGCACTCGGCGTCCTGCAGCAGGCCCGCCGGGTGCACCGTGGTGCCGATCAGCAGGTCCCCGGGCGCGAGCGCGGTGCTGACGCCGTGGCGCCGGACGGAGGCCGCGCCGCGGACGTGCAGGGCGACGTAGAGGCAGTCCTCGGGGTCGGTCCCGGGCGGTGGGGAGAGGATGTCGATGCAGCCGCTGCCGCCGTCACGGGCGGTCCGGCCGAGCTGGTGGACCTCGACTTCGGGCTCGGGGGTTTCGGGCATGGGTGAGGGACCCGACGGGATCACGGGGGGCTCCGACCGGTTCGTTGGTGCTGTGCGGGTGCGGGGAGGCGGCTCGCCGCACCGCCGGACGGGTCGCGAAGGGTCGCGACGGTGGGGCGGCGGAACGGCGGGACGTTCAGATGTTCAGGCGTTCAGATGTTCAGGCGTTCAGGAGAGGAACTCGTCCACGACGGCGTTGAACGCGCCGGGGTTCTCCAGGAACGGGAAGTGCGAGCTCGCGACGCTCGCCGGGAACACGTGGAGGCGGGCGCCGGGGATCCGCGCGGCGATGAAGCGCTGGGAGGCCGGGTCGACGTGGCTCCCCTCGCAGCCGAGCACCAGGGTCGGGACGTCGATGCGGTCGAGGGCGTCGCGCCAGTCCTGGGCGCAGTGGTCGAAGAGCAGCGGGACGCCCGCGTACGCCGGGGTGGCCCGGATCTGCCCGGTCACGAAGGCCAGCAGCTCCGGGTCGGTGTCCCCGGTGAACATCGAGCGGACGAAGTCCTCGCGGACCCGGTCCCCGTCCGGCCCGGCCAGCGCGGCCCCCAGCTCCAGGAGCCCCGCCACGTCGAAGATGGCGCCGCAGTCGCGCTGCTCGGCCGGGGACATCCAGGGCACCGCCGCCACGGCGGCCGGCTGGTCGACCAGGACGAGCCGGCGGATCCGGCCGGTGCCGTACTGGTCGAGGAAGCTCCACCAGACCGAGGCGCCCATCGACCAGCCCAGCGCGTCGAAGGCGCCCAGGCCCAGGTGGTCGACCAGGGCGAGGACGTCGCGGGCCAGGCGGGCGACGCGGTAGCCGTGGCGGGGCTTCTCCGAGCGGCCGTGGCCGCGGAAGTCCACCGTCACGACGCGCCGGCCCGGGGCCAGTCCGTCGAGCTGGTGGCGGAACATCTCCTGGGTCTGCCCCCAGCCGTGGAGCAGCACCAGCGGGACTCCGTCGCCGCCGCTGTCGCGGTAGGCGAGGCGCACACCGTCGTTCGTCGTCAGTTCGTGCATGGGCTCGTTCGTGTCCGTTCGTTCGGCGCGCGGGTTCGGTGGATCCGGAACCCGTAGGTCGCCGGGGGATGAGCGGCAGCTCGTAGTTCGATTCTCGCCGGGCCGTGAACCCGTTGACCACCGACCAACGTAGGGATTGCCCGACGGAGCTTCATCACTCTGTAGCAACGGCGCGGTTCCTCCGGGCCGGCGTCGACCCGGCGGCCGCCTCCGCCGGCGCCTGCAGCAGGTCCCACAGCCGCAGTCCCATGTGCAGCACCAGGCGGTGCGCGCCGTCGTCCAGGTCCAGGCCGGTGATCTCCTGGATCTGGCGCAGCCGGTAGTACAGCGAGGTGCGGTGGACCTCCAGGACCTCCGCGGTCTTGGGCGCCGACCCGGCGTTCTCCAGGAAGCAGCGCAGGGTCTCCTCCAGCTTGGCGTTGCCGCCGCCGCCCAGCAGCCGCCGCAGCGGCTCCGGCAGCAGGGACTCGTTGAGCGCGCTGTCGGGCAGCTGGAGGAACACCGCGTACTCGCCGAGCCGCTCCCAGTCGCCGATGCCCTCCAGCCGGGGCAGCCGGCGGGCCGCGCGCGCCGCCACCCGGGCCTGGTCGTACGAGATCCACGCCTCGGAGAGCGCCCTCCGGCGTCCGCCCACGCCCACCACCGCGGTCGGCCCCGGGCCCAGGAAGGTCCGCAGCGAGCGGACGACGGCGCGGCTCTGCTGCTCCAGGTCCTCCTCGGCCGGCTCCCGGTCGAAGACCTGCACCAGGACCGCCCGGTCCTGCTCGATCGCCGCCAGGCCGCGGGCCCTGGCGGTCTGCCGGAAGGGCTCCAGTGCCCCGCGCAGCGCGACCGCGGTCGGACCGGACGGCCCCCGCTGCGCGGCGACGGTCACGCCGGTCACCACCACGTGGGGGCCCGCCGGCAGGAGGCCGTCGTCCACGATCCGCTGGTGCGCCGCGCAGCGCTGCTCCGAGTCCGAGCCGACCAGCTGGTGGACCAGTCGGCGGGTCTGCTCCTCGTCGTCGTCCGAGGCCAGCCGGTCGGCGTACATCTCGGCCGCCACCGCGCGGGCGACCTCGTCGATGGCCTCGGTCTCGGCCCCGGTGAGGGGCTCCCCCGCCGCCACGACCATGAGGATGCCCAGCATGTGGCCCCGCTCGCGGACCGGGACGCAGTAGCGCGGCTGCAGCCCCAGGTCGTCACGGCCCGGCAGGATGCCGGGCCGGGTCCACTGGGCGACGCCCTGCGCCAGCACGTAGCGGATGGCCTCGTCGTCCGCGATGCCCTGCAGCAGCGTGCGCACCCGCACCCGGTCCTCGTCGCCGAAGTGCCGGCTGGTGCAGATCATCCGCACCAACGGGTCGTCCAGGACGACGGAGCGCCCCAGTTCCTCGGCCAGCCCGTCCACCAACGCCTGCAGCGCCTCGCCTCCCGAGCGTGCACGCTGAATCCACCTGTTCATGATCGAAATCCTCCCGGCGCCCTTCATACAAGCAGCGAAACGGGGCGGGCAAACCTTCGACGAACCGAGGATTCAACCCTTCCGCCCGGGCCCGGCGGCGGTCACCCCCGCGCCGGGAGGACGCTCCGCGCGCACCGTCCGGAACATTCGACGCACCGCCAATTGACCTCCACCATACGCGAGTTGAGGTGCAACTTGGCGGCCTGGAAGGTCTTCGGACCTGGCACGGCCCGCACCTCGCTCCGACCGCCGGGCCGGACAGAGGTGACAACCGCGAGCCCCCGGCCCGTCCTCCCCACCGGGCGAAGAGTGCGCGGAACGTCAGCTCCCGGTGCACGGCCGGAACATCCTCGCGCTCCCCGCTTCCTAGCGTGAGCAGCGATCCGCCTCCCCCTGCTCCTCGGCAGCTCCCAGGGCCCGAGGCGAGAGCGTCGCGCCCCCACCGGCGCCCGTCCCGACCGGACGGTCCGCTCGACCCTCTCGACCACCGTCCCGACACCGCCCAGGAGACTCCCCGTGCCCCCGCACCACTCCCTCCCCAGCCCCCGGCCCCGCCCGGAGGCCACCAGCGCCGACCTCTCCCTCGACGCCCGGCTCGTCCTCGGCGAGCACGAGACCGTCGACGTCCCGGTCCGCCTCGGCTACCGCAGCGACGACCCCTTCGCCGTCGCCCTCCAGTTCCTCGGCCCCGCATCCGAGGCCGGCACCTGGCGCTTCTCCCGCGACCTCCTCTGGGAGGGCCTGCAGAAGCCCGCCGGCCTCGGCGACGTCCGCATCTGGCCCCCCTGCACCTGCCACGGCCGCGCCTCCCTGCGCATCATGCTCCGCGGCCGCGACAGCGTCGTCCTCGTCGACCTCCCCTCCCGCCAGATCCGCCGCTGGCTCCGCCGCGAAACCTTCACCCTCGTCCCCCGGGGCACCGAAGCCACCCACATCGACTGGCCCACCGAACTCGACCACCTGACCCCCTGACCCGCTCGGTCCGCGCGCGGCGGTCGAACCCGCTCCGCGAACCCCCCGTTCAGGGAGCGCGAACCCTCCTGGGCATCTCGGACACCGGGAGTCACCCGGCCCCGGACACACCGAGGGCGAACGGCCCGGCCGCCGCAACAGGCACCCCAGGCGGCCGGCCCGCCCCTGCTCGCCGATCCGTTGACCGACCCCGCAGAGCACCCACCCCACCGACGGCCGGCCGATCCGACGATCGACCGGCCGTCCGCCACGAGCACCCCGGATGCCATGCCCGCACGTGGAGCTCGACCGACTTCGTTGGCATTCGATCTTTTCGTATCATCGCTTCGATAGGGCGTCAGCGCGGGACCTGATAGGACAGCACGGCTGGTCCTCATCAGCCCTGGACGCGGTCGCGGGGGCACCGGCCAGGGGACCGGCCTCGCCGCGGCCGCGTCGTGCGCGGTCGACGCCTCGAAGAGTGGCATCGTCGATGGGGGAGCCGGACATGAGTACGCCTGCGGCCAACGGGCAGTTCAGTCTCAACAGCCAGGCCATGAACGGTGCGGTGGCGGCTTTGAACGGTATGGCGTTGAACAATCCGACCGTCGGTGGTGTCGCCGACGAGTCGACCAACGCCGCAGCGACGGCGCACAGCGGTTGGGACACCGCAGGGGCGCTGCGGGCGGCGCTCGCCGAGTGGCACGAGCAGGTGGGTCAGTTGACGGGGAGGCTGCACCAGAACAGTGCGGCGATGGAGCAGACCACCTTGAACTACCACAGCACCAACACCTCCATCGCCGACGCGCTGAAGATCAAGGAGCAGTGAGCGATGCTGGGATACGAGGACGTTCTCAAGGCGAACCCCGGCACGCTCGCCACGGCGGCGGCCAAGTGGCGTGAGATGGCGCAGAAGTTCCACACCATGGAGACCGACTTCGATCAGAAGGTGCTCTCGGTGACCCGTAACGGGCTGTGGACCGGTGGCACCGCCAGCATGGCGAACTTCCAACTGGTCCTCACCAAGGGGCAGATCACCGCCGCCCAGGTCGAGGCGAACGCCGTGGCGTCCCTGCTCGACGACGCGAAGTCGGACTTCGAGGCAGCCCAGAAGCAGGTCCGCGACGCCGCCGACGGCGCGGTCAAGGCCGGCTTCAAGGTCACCGGCACCGGAGTCGCCGTCCTGGACACCAGCACGATGGACAAGGCCACCCTGGACGCGCTGCACCACGACCGCGAGACCCAGGACGCCTACAACGAGGCGGCGGCCAAGTGGACCAAGGCCATCGAGGCCGGTCTGCAGGCAGCCACCGACGCCGACCATCGGGCCGCGACAGCCCTGCGCAGCGCGTCGAAGGCGGGCAGCCCGGACAACACCTTCAACGGCCAGGCGGTCGGCGGCGGCGACGCCGCCGACGCGCAGCGCGCGGCCGCGCTCGCCACCCGCATCGACGGCCTGAGTGCGGAGGAGCGGGACCAGCTGGCGAACCTGATGAGGGCGAACGCGGACAGCCCGCAGTTCTCGCAGACGCTGCTGGACAAGCTCGGCCCCGACGGCATGCTGAAGCTCGCGCAGAACCTCGACGATCCCGGCGACGACGGCGGGAAGAAGGCCTCCTACCCGGGGCTTCGGACGGACCTGACCCGGGCGCTCGCCTCCGCCACCCAGGACCCGAACAGCGACTTCTACAAGAAGTGGCGCGAGTCCATGAAGGGCTCCGGGGACAAGAACTTCGGTTCCAACACCGCGCCGGTGTACGGCTACCAGATCCTGACCACCCTGATGACCAAGGGCAGCGCGAAGTACTCCACGCCCTTCCTCACCGACCTCGCCGACGACATCACCGCCACCGAGAAGGAGAACCCGGGCCGGTGGAGCTACCGGGCCAACCACACCGGCACCGCGCTCGGCGCCGACCCGCTCGACAACGTCCTCACCGTGATGGGCCGCCAGCCCGAGGCCGCGACGGCGTACCTGGACCCGGGCTCGGACGGCTCCAACAAGCGCCTGCACTACCTCATGAAGGAGCGGCACTGGCCGGAGGGCTACCTCACCGACTACACCACGGTCAACATGCCGGACCCGCTCTCCCAGAGCGGTCTCGCCGCCGCGATCGAGGCCGCCACCACCGGCGAGCCGGCCGGCAGCGCCCATGACGGCAAGCACAGCGAGGCGCAGGCCCGGGTCATGCACGACACCATCGTCACCCTGGACGACGGCCAGGGCGGCGACACGATCAAGGACACCCTGCGCCGGCCGCTCGCCAACGCCCTCGCCGACTACGTCGGCGACACCCACGAGCTGCTCAACGGGCGCAACGACGTGTACGGCGCCCACACCGGGCACGACTCGGTCTGGAAGGACGGCGACACCGTGCGGATGGCCGTCGGCCAGGACAGTCTGGTCCGGGTCATGCGCGGGCTCTCGGACGACCCCGCCGCGTACGGCGCGCTGCACCAGGCGGAGACCGCGCGGATCGCCCAGGACCTCGCGGACCTCGGACCCCACCCCGATCGTGACGCGGTGAAGGACGTGATGGGCAAGGGCGCGGCCGCCCTGGGCGTCTACGACGCGATCCGTGCCGACGCGGCGATGGACATGCGCGACGACAAGAACGCCCAGGCCGACTGGAAGGCCAAGATCCTCTATCACACCGTCGGCGCGCCGATCACGCCGATCCCGGTGGTCGGTGACGCCGCCCAGCGCCTGGTCGACACCTGGACCTACGAGGTCAGTCTGAATGAGAAGGACCGGAACAACACCGAGGCCAATGCCAAGATCTCGGACACCTACCTGGACGGCACCAAGGAGATGTCCGACCTGGTCGGCATCTGGGCCCGCAACCGTGGCATGAGCCCGGAGGACCACATGATCAACGGGCTCCAGGACGACGTCCTGAACACCCGCAACCGCAGCAGCGACGTCGCCGGACGCTACCTCGGCCGGGGCAACGCCTGATGGCCGCCGTCCGTACCTCCCGCCGCGCCGCCGTCGTCGCCATCGCGCTGGTGGTGGCGGCCGCGGCCGGTCTGGGCCTCTGGTGGACGCTCGGCCGCGACGACGCCGACCGCGACTGCACCGGCCTGCGCGCCGACGACCGCGTCCGCACGGTACTCGGCTCCGCCTGGCGCTCCGACCTGCACTGCACCGATCTGGCCGACGGACTGCGCCGGGCCACCACGGGCGACCAGCCCGGCGTCCACACCCTGGAGCAGGCGCGCGCCATGCGCGCCCTCGTCCTCGCGCTCGCCGAGAGCAAGGGCCACCGGGTCCACCCGGACGTCCGCCGCCCCCTCGCCGAAGCCCTCGCCGACTACGCCGCCGACACCCACGCCGTTCTGACCCTCGTCAACGACCCGTACAACGCGCACGCCGGGTGGCGCGACGACGCCTGGCAGGACGACCAGGGCGTCCACTTCTCCGTCCACCAGCGTGAGTTGGTCCCGGTACTGCGCGGCCTCTCGGAGGACCCGACCGCCTACGCCCTGCTCCGCGCCGCCGACCAGCGGCAGGCCGCCGCCGGCTTTGCCACGGTCAAGCCGAACCCGCCCGATACCCGGATCGAGAACCAAGTGGGGCTCGCCGCCATGCCCGCCGGAGCCTACGACGCGATCGCCGACGACGTACTCCGCAAGCGCGACACCGATGCCCGGTCGGCTTGGCGGAAGGAGGCGCTGAGCCGCTTCCAGGCCGCCAAGGCCGACCCCGTGCCGGACTACTCCGCCGCCCCGGCCGACCACCTGGCCGCCGCCTGCCTGGCCAGGGTCGACCCGAACGACGCGAGCGGCTTCGTCGGGCTCCAGAGCCAGACCGTCTGCCTGCTCAACCGGTGGTCCGTGGCCTCCGGCGCGAACCTCGGTGAACACACGCTGGGCGCACTCGGAGACCGGGCGATGACCACCGCCCACACCGGGCGGCAGGAGGCGGAGAAGGCCCTCGCGCCGTAGCTTCCCCCGAGAGCGCTCCGTCGGCTCCGGCAGCCGGTGGAGCGCTCTTGCCCTGACGCCCCCGACGCGGAGGCCGGGGCGGCGGGCTCAGGGGCTTACCAACTGGACGGCCAGGGAGGTGAGTTCGGTGCGCCAGGCGGGGGTGAGGGGGGCCGGGGCGAGGGCGCGGGCGGCGTGGTCGAGAAGGGTGCCGATGGTCTCCTCGGCCCGGGCGCGCTCCTCCGCGTCGAGGAGGACCTCGCGCAGGAGTTCGCCGTACCAGTCGCGTTCCCAGCCGCCGGTGAGGAAGCCGCGGACCCGCCAGGCGGCGTGCAGGGCGCGGGCGTAGTCCTGGTAGGCCACCGCGAGATCCCCCCGGCCGGCCAGCGCGGCACCGATCAGCAGCGGGTGCCGCACCGCGTACCACCCGGTGCCGCAGCCGCGGGTGCAGCCGCCGAGGCAGCCGGAGGGCCAGGAGTTGGCGAGGTAGCGGCAGGAGAGGGCGGAGTCGACGTAGCTGCCGCCGAGCCGGCCGATCCGCAGGTCGTGCCAGACCTGCCGGGCGGCGGAGGGGAGGTCGCCGGCGACGCGGTCGGCGAGGGCCGCGGCGAGGTCGCTGACCAGGACGGCCACGCCCCGGCCGAAGCCACGGGCGTCGCCGCCCCAGTCGTTGCGCTCGTGCTCGGCCGCGTGCTGGACGTGCAGGGTGGGCGCGCCGCGGCGCAGCGGGGCGTTCTGCCACAGGTCGCGGCGGATCTGGTAGCCGGTGTCGAGGAGTTCGAGGGCGACCGCCGCGTCGGCGGCGTGGTCGCCGGCCGCCTCGCCACCGGCCGCCTCGCCACCGGCGGCGAGGTAGCCGGTGGTCACGAGGGCGGGCCGGATCCGCTCGCCGCCGGGAAGGAGCAGGTCCGCCAGCGCGTCGACCAACGGGACGGCCCTCGGGTCGACGGCCCGGCACCTGGCCTGTTCGGCGTGCAGCAGGGCGCCGAGGCGTTCCTCGACGCGGGCGAGCAGGCCGGTGCGCTGCAGCCCGGGCACGACCGCCTCCGGCGGCCTCGGCTGCGTCGTCATGGTGCCTCCGTGGGGGCCTCCCGGTAAACGGCCGGGTTCGGCGGACGCGGGCGGGCGCCGGCCCCCGCTGTCCATGGGCCGGCGCCGCGCGGACGACACCGCTCAGACCTGGCCGACGGAGCCGAAAAGGTGCATCTCGGCGGCGAGTTCCTGTCGGCGGGTGATGTTGAGCTTGCGGTAGATCCGGGTGAGGTGCTGTTCGACGGTGCTGACGGTGATGTACAGCTTCGTCGCGATCTCGCGGTTGGTGTGGCCGTACACCGCGAGCATGGCCACCCGCTTCTCGGAGTCACTGAGCCGGGACTCCGGTTCGACCTGGCCGCGGCTGTCCTCGGCGGGGCCGCCGGAGGGCATGTCGAGACCGGGGGCGATCTGCCCGCGCAGCGCGTCGGCGCCGCACTCCTTGGCCAGCTGCCAGGCCCGCCGGTTGACCATGTTGGCTCGACTGGCGTCGCCGTGCTCCTTCAGGACGCGACCGAAGTCGACGAGGGTGCGGGCGAGTTCGTAGCGGTCCTCGGAGTCGCGCAGCTCGTCGACGGCGCGGGCGAGCAGGCTGTGCCGTTCCCGCGGGTCGCTGATGGCCGCCCGGACGCGCAGGGTCAGGCCGGAGATCCACGGGTGGGCGGCGTCGCGGAAGGCGAGCTGGTCGGTGACCAGCCGGGCGGCCTGCTCGACCTCGCCGAGCTGGATCAGCGCCTCGGCGGCTCCGGTGCGCCACGGGGTGAGCAGCGGGCGGTCGAGTCCCCAGCGCTTCAGGGTGCGGCCGATCTCCAGGAAGTCGCCGAGGGCCGCGTGGAAGCGGTGGGTGGCGAGGTGGTACTGGCCGCGGGCGCGCAGGTAGCGGATGCCGTGGATGCTGGTGGTCAGGGCGTCGGGCAGGGGCCGGCTGAGTTCGCGGGCCGCGATGTCGTGGCGTCCGGCGGCGGTGGCCGCGCGGATCAGGACGGCCGCGACGCCGCCGGCGAAGACGCTCCCGCCGCGTTCGGGCAGCAGGTCGAGGGCGGCCTCGGCCTGCTCCCGGGCGCCGGTCAGGTCGCCCTGGCGGAGCAGGGTCTCGGCGTACAGGGCGGTGAAGGTGGACTGCCAGCCGGGGGCGCCGCGCCGGACGGCCTCCTCCTGGAAGACCTGGCACCAGGGCAGCGCGCGGGCCGGGCCGTCGGTGGCCAGCAGGGCCCGGACGGCCTGCACGATGGGTGCCGCGGTGCCGCCGCCCAGGGTGGCGCCGCGCAGGAACATCTCGGCCGCGGCGCCGGCCACGCCGTCCGCCGAGTACTCGGGGATCGCCCACAGGCCGGTGGGGGCGGAGGGCCTGACCGGCAGGGGTTCGGCGGGGCCGGCGGGCCGGCCGGCTCCGCTCTGCTCGGCCGGGGCCGCACCGCCGCCCCACCAGGGGAAGGCGGAGAGGCCGTCCAGCGGGTCGGCGCCGCGGCCGAGCCGGCCGGGGTGGACGGCGCGTTCGGCCTCGCGGCCGGCGGTGAACCGTTCCAGGGCCTCGCCGGCCTCGTCGATCCGGCCCTGTTCGGTGAGCAGCCGGGCGAGCGGGCCGAGCCGGGCCTGGCCGAGCCGGCCGGCGCGCAGGGTCTCCAGGGGGCCGGCGAGGTCGCGTTCGGCGGCGCTGGGGTTGGTCCGCCAGGTGATGGCGGCGAGCATGGTGCGGAACTGGTCGCGCTGTTCGTCGTCCGCCCGGCCCCGGTGGGCGAGTTCGAGGCAGGCGGCGGCGCAGTCGGTGGCGCCGTCGGCGAGCAGCTGCTCGGCGGCGGTGGAGAGCACGGCGACGGCCCACGGCAGGTCGGTGGAGCCGGCGGCGAGCAGTTGGACGGCCACGACGGCGGTGGGGGCGCCGTCGCGGTACAGGAGTTCGGCGGCGCGCCGGTGCAGGGCGCCGCGGTCCTGCGGGTCCATCCGGTCCAGGACCGCCTGGTGGGCGACGGGGTGGTGGAAGCGGTGGCCGTCGAGGATGCCGGCGGCGGCGAGCGCGGCGGTGTCGCGGGCGACCGCGCCCTCGGTGCTGTCGAGCATCCGGACGGCGAGGTCGGCCGAGGCGTGCTCGCCGAGGACGGCGATCACCTCGGCGAGGCGGCGCGCGGCCGGCCCGCTGCGGTGCAGGCAGGCCAGCAGGGCCCGGGTGAAGGCGCGGCCGGGCTCCGGGGCCCGGCCGCCGACCCGGTGCTCGTCGATCAGGGCGCGCAGCAGCAGCGGGTTGCCGCCGGCCACCTCGACGGGCGGCAGCGCGCCTCCGGCCGGGGCGGCGCCCGGTCCGCCGGTGCCCGGTCCGCCGGTGTCCAGTCCGCCGGTGCCCGTTTCGCCGCTGCCCGGTTCGCCGCTGATCAGGGCGGCCACCGCCTCGGGACGCAGCCGTTCGGCCCTGATCCGGACGAAGTTGCGGGTGCGCAGCAGTTCGGTGCCGTACCGGTCGTCACCGGATTCGTGCAGCGACTCGGTGCCGACCAGCAGGACGCGGGCGGCGCGGGTGCGGCGGACCAGGTGGATCAGGTAGCGGCAGGACAGCTCGTCGATGTGGTGCAGGTCGTCGACGCAGATCACCACCGGCGCGGTCTCGGCGAGGCGGTGGACGGCGGCGCACAGCGACTGCATGACGTCGATGCGGGCCGGGTCGGCCGCCTCGGCCGGGTCGGGCAGGGCCCCGGCCGGGGCGGCGGCCAGCAGCTGGCCGATGACGCCCAGCGGGAGGTCCCGCTCCACGGCGGTGCCGATGGCGCGCAGCACGGCGGCGCCGGAGGCGGCGGCGCGTTCGGCGAGGGTCTCCAGGAGCTCGCTCTTGCCGCAGCCGACCGCGCCCTCGATCAGCACGATCCCGGGGATTCCCCGGACGCAGTCGGCGAGCGCGGAATCCAGTAGGCCCAGTTCTCGTTCACGATCGATCAACACTCTTGTAGTCCCCCGGTTTTCTTCTGTACCGCGGAATTGCACCCGGATCACGGCAGCAGGGAAAAGCGGCCCCGTGGAAAGGCCGTCCGGGAATTCCGCTCGGCGGCCGGCTTCCGGTCTGGGGAGGGTGAGCGGACGGAGTGTCGGCCGACCGGGCTCGCTCCGATCCGCTCACCGCCGTTTTCAGAAGTCCCGGGTGCCCCCCGCGCCCTGGCGGCCGTCGGGCCGTTCGACGCCCCAGCGGTCGTCCGTCGTGACGTCGGTCCGGCCGTCGTCCGCGCGTCCCAGGTCGGCCCGGCCGGTGCCCCAGCGGTCGTCCGCCCGAACGGTGATCCCCTGGTGGGTACCCCAACGGTCGTCGCCGGGAGGGTTCGCTCCGAAGGTGGCGGCGTGTCCGGCGCCGAGCAGGGAGGCGACCACCACGCCGAGCAGGACGCTCTGAACGGCAAGTCTGTCGCGCATTGTTGAAATCTTCACAGCCTTCCCCCTTCGGGCAATCTTGAACAACCGTCAGTGCGGTTGGCGTCGGCGACCGCCCCGCAGCCAGGCATCGCCCGGCCCATACTCTGCCGTCTCCCGAGGGCCCGATCCGAGCCGATCTCGATGGCGTAAAGTTGCATGGCAGGAACTTCGCAAACACCGACGGGGGGCCAGCAAGTGTTCGGACACCAACCTGTCCAGTCCGGCTTCGCCGAGCTGGACGACCTGAGCGCCCTGGCCTACGGCCACGCGGTCGAGTCAGGACGGTTCGACCGGACCGCCATCTCCGCGAGGCTGGGGGCCGACGAGGCCGAAGTCGACCGCATCGAGAACGTCCTGAGGACGATGCGGCTGCTCCAACCCCGGCCGGGGGATCCGAGCGTGCTCGTCCCGGTCAGTCCGGACGTGGCCGCCGCCGACCTGGTCGGCCCGACGGAGCACCACATCCGGGACCTCAAGCAGGCCGTCACCGACGTGCGCAGCAAACTGCTGTCGCTGACACCCCTCTACTTCGAGGGCCGGCGGCTGCGCAACCGGGTCGAGGCCTTCGACATCGTCAACGACGTCGACGCGATCCAGAGCATGCTCGACCAGCTCGGCCAGACCTGCTGCAAGGAGGTGCTGACCGTCCAGCCCGGCGGCGGCCGCCCGGCCACCCTGCTGCCGGCCGCCCACAAGTCCGCCGAAGGCATGCTGGAGCGCGGGGTGCAGCTGCGCACCATCTACCAGCACACCGCCCGCAGCGACCTGGCGACCAAGGCGTACGTCCGGAGCGTGACCGCCCTCGGCGCGGAGGTCCGCACCGCGGACCAGGTGATCGACCGGATGCTCGTGTACGACCGCGAGACGGTCTTCCTCCCGGCGCGGGTCGCGGGCGAGACCACCGCGGGCGCGGCGATCGTCCGCGAGCCGACCCTGGTGGCCTTCCTGTGTGCGGTGTTCGAGCACCTGTGGGACGCCGCCACCCCGTTCGTCGTCGACACCCCGAAGGCCGCCCTGACCACCGACGACCTCAAGCAGTCCGTCATCCGGCTGATGGCCCGGGGGTACAAGGACGAGATGGTGGCCCGCCGGCTGGGCATGTCGGTGCGCACCTGCCGACGCCACATCTCCGAGATCACGGAGGAGTTGGAGGCCAGCAGCCGCTTCCAGGCCGGCTACAACGCGGCGATGGCGCGGATCCGGGCGGGCGGGGCCGCGCTCGTCGCACCCGCGGAGGACCCGCCGGCGTGACCGCGCCGCGCTCACACCCGGCCCTCGGCCGACCCGGCGTCGTAGAGCGCCGCGCTGACGTAGTGTCCGCTGTCCAGGACGAAGGTGCGGAAGGCCCACTCGCCCGCGCTGCCGGCACTGCCGTCGGGGCGCTCGACCCGGACCGGGCTGCCGTCCGGGCCGAAGCCGAACGCGGTGAAGTCGAACTGCCGGCCCGGCCCGATGGCCTTGCGGTAGGCCTCCTTGAGGTTCCAGAGCCGCACCAGCGCCGGATTGCGCTCCTCCTCGGGCCGGCCGGTCAGGGTCACCAGCTCGTACGGGGTGCACAGGTGGCGGTCCAGGCCCCGTAAGTACAGCGGGCGGTCGGCGCGTTCGACGTCCACCCCGATCAGGCCCCGGGTGGTCAGGCCGACCAGCAGCAGGTCCTCGGAGAGGCTCAGACTGACGTCGACCCGGTCGTGGCCGCGCAGGTACGGCCGCCCGGTCGGGCCGTAGACCAGTTCCACGCTGTTCGGGTCGCCGTCCAGCACCGCGCCCACGGCGCGCTTCAGCAGCTCCCGGGACGCGGCGTAGCGTCGGCGCACGTCCGGATGGGCGAGGCCCAGGTAGCGGGACCAGTCCCGGCCGAGCGCCTTGCCCAGGACGCCGCCGGCCGGCAGCCGCGCCTCCAGGCCGGCGGTTCTGGCGTAGATCAGCGCGGTGCCGCGGTCGGTCAGGTCCGCCCGCGCCCGGCCCCAGGCGTCGTCGCGCGCGAGGACCTCGATGGGGGTGCCGACCTGCGGGCCGGGTACGGAGTTCCCCGAGTCGGTCATGCCTGTCGCTCCAGAACTGAAGGGCTTCCCGTGAGGTCGCACACCTCCGGGCGGTGCGGCGGGAGAAGCCGACGGCCGGCCCACCACCGGGGCACCGATGAGTTCCGGCCCGTGGCCGGCCGGTCTCAGGAACGCGTCCAAACTACCGAGTTCTACGGCAGCGGACCGGCGGTCCGTTCACGGAACACGACGGAGATGGCCCGCCCTTTGCCCACCTCTCGTCAAATCTTTACCTCGCGCACCACGCGCCCCACCGGCCGCGCCGGCGCGCCCACCCCCCCCTGAGACCGTTCCAGGATCGCCCGCCCCGCTGAAGGATCGCTTGGATCGGGGTCGAACCGACCGGTGCGGCCGGGGCGCGGCGGGCCCCGCCTCAGGCCGACCGGGTCCCGTCGAGGTACGCCAGCACCGCGAGCACCCGGCGGTTGTCGTCGTCGGAGGCGCCGAGGCCGAGCTTGGCGAAGATGTTGGAGGTGTGCTTGCTGACGGCGCCCTCGCTGAAGTGCAGGCGTTGGGCGATCGCCGCGTTGGAGCGGCCCTCGGCCATCATCCCGAGGACGTCCCGCTCCCGGGGGGTGAGCAGCGCCAGCGGCTCGTCGTAGGCGTTGCGGGCGAGCAGGCGGGAGATCACCTGGGGGTCCATCACCGTGCCGCCGGCCGCCACGGTGCCCACCGCGTCCACGAACTGGTCGGCCTTGGACACCCGGTCCTTGAGCAGGTAGCCGACGGCTCCGGCGCCGTCCGCGATCAGCTCCCGCGCGTACAGCTGCTCGACGTGCTGGGAGAGCACCAGGACCGGCAGGCCGGGCTGCTCCCGGCGGGCGGCCAGCGCCACCTGGAGGCCCTCGTCGGTGAAGGTGGGCGGCAGCCGGACGTCCACCACCGCGATGTCGGGCCGGTGCTCGGCGAGCGCGGCGGCCAGCTCCGGGCCGCTCTCCACCGCCGCGACGATCTCGTGCCCGTGGGCGCGCAGCAGCAGGGACAGCCCGTCCCTCAGGAGGACGAGGTCCTCGGCGAGGACAACACGCACGGTAGCTCCATGATCAGCCTGGTCGGCCCCCCCGGGGGGCTGCTCAGCGAGAGCGTACCGTCGAAGGGGGCCAGCCTGCGCTGGATGCCCCGCAGGCCACTGCCCTTCGCCGGGTCGGCGCCGCCGTGCCCGTCGTCGGTCACCTCGGCCCGCAACAGCCCGGCCGCGTGCGAGAGTTCGACGGTGGCGCCGCGGGCGCCGCCGTGCTTGACGGCATTGGTCAGCGCCTCGCTGACGGCGAAGTAGACCGCGGACTCCACCGGGGCCTCGGCCCGGCCGGGCAGCTCGGCGCGCACCTCGACCCGCAGCGGCACGTCCAGGGCCAGGGCGCGCACCCCCTCGGCGAGCCCGCGCTCGGCGAGCACCGGCGGGTGGATGCCGCGCACCAGGTCGCGCAGCTCCTGCAGGGCCTGGGTGACGTTCTCCTGGGCGTCCGTCACCACCTGCTTGGCACTGTGCGGGTCGCGGTCGATGAGCGCGACGGCCGCGCCCAGCCGCAGGCTCACCGCGACCAGCCGGGCCTGGGCGCCGTCGTGCAGATCGCGCTCGATCCGGCGCAGCTCGGCGGCCTGGGCCTCGGTCGCGTCCAGGCGGATCTCGGTCAGCTGCTCGACCCGCCGGGCGAGCCGGGAGCGCTCGGTCGGTCCGAGCAGGGCCCGCGTCCAGAGGCCGTACAGCCGCAGCGCGGGCCGGGCGAGTGCGAGGCCGGCGGCGGTCAGCACGAGGCCGAGCGGGGCGGCGAGGGCGCCCGCGGGGGCCGGCAGCAGGTCGTAGCCGGGCCCGGCGGGCAGGCCGGCGGCGGTCAGGGCGGGCTGCGCGAGCCCGTACAGGCCGTAGCCGGCGAGCAGCGGCGCGGCGGCGGCGAGGGCGCCGCCGACCAGCGGGTTCGCGAGCACCCACAGGGCGTCCCGCCAGGTGGCCGGGTCGTTCCACAGCCAGCGGACGGTGGTCGAGAGGTCCGCGAACCAGCGGTTCTTGTGGTAGTCGTGGCCGGTCCAGAACCAGCCGTGCAGGGTGCGCTCCAGGGCCGGGCGCGGCGTGTACGGCGAGGGGACGGGCACCTGCGACCAGTGGCCGGCCGCCCAGCGGGCCCGCTCGGCGGCGGAGCGGACCAGTCTGGTCGCCGCCGGGAAGAGCGGGAAGACGCCCAGGCAGCACCAGAGCAGGAACCCGGCCAGGGAGACCGCCAGCAGCAGGACGGCGACCGGGACGAGGAGCGTCAGGACGGCGAGGAGACCGAGCGCGCCCACGGCCCGGCGCAGCGCTCGGGCCGCACCGGCCCGGTCCAGGGCCGCTCGGGTCTGGGTGCTGCTCACGGCGCCTCCGGTGCGCTGTCGGGTGCGGCGGCCGGGTGCGCGGCCGCACCGGTCATGATGTCAGGGAACGGGTGCGGCCCGGCCCGCCCTGCCGGGGGTGCAGGGCGGGCCGGGCGGGGGGGGGGGGGCGGGGTCAGAAAATGTTGGGGGATTTATAAAAATAAAGCCGTGGTTGGGTTGGGGTTTTTTTTGAGGGGGTGGGGTGCGGA
>NZ_JBEXJK010000152.1:0-18214 GCF_040609095.1 Kitasatospora sp. NPDC004799 | reverse complement strand
CCCCCCCCCCCCCCCCGCCCCCCGCGGCCGTTCGGGGGCTCCGGGGTCAGGCGGGCCGGACGAGGCGGAGGTGGAGGGGCGGGGGGTCGAGGGGGAGGCGGGTGAGCGTGCCGGCGGCGAGGCGGTCGTGGACGGCGGAGACGGGGAGGAGGGCGATGCCGAGGCCCTGTTCGGCGCAGGCGCGGGTGACGGGGACGGCGCCGGTGTGGAGGCGTCGGACGTGGTGGCCGAGGAGGCGCCGGCCGGCGAGGTGGTAGGAGCAGGCGGGGGAGTCGACCAGGAGGCGGTGGCCGCGGAGGTCCTCGTGGGTGAGGGCGGTGGCGCCGGCGAGCGGGTGGGTCGGGGCGGCGACCAGGGCGAGGGGGACGGCCTGGAGGTCGAGGTGGTCGAGCGGGGCGGGCGGCAGGGGGAAGCCGAGGCTGCCGAGCGGGCCGGGGGCGTCGAGGACGAGGGCGGCGTCCAGGGCTCCGGCCGCGACGCCGTCGAGGAGCGCGTCCCGGTCGGGGCCGGTGTGGAGGGCGACGTCCAGCTCGGGCCGGCGGTCGGTGAGGCGGGCGAGGACGGCCGGGAGGTGGGCGGTGGTGGCCGCGAGGACGCCGAGGCGCAGGCGGGTCCGGGTGACCACGACCTCGCGGCGGGCCTGTTCGGCCTGGTCGAGCAGGCGACGGGACCAGGGCAGCAGCCGCTCCCCGGCCGAGGTGAGGGTCAGGTCGCGCCTCGCCCGGTCGAACAGGTCGGTGCCGAGGCTGAGTTCGAGGGTGCGGACCTGTTCGGTGACGGAGGCCGGGGCGAGCCCGAGCGCCACGGCCGCGCCGGTGACCGTGCGGTGGGTGACGACGGCCTCGAAGACGCGCAACTGACGTAGTTCCACTGGCTCCCCCGAACGCCTTCGCTCCCGGTGCTGCGGGACAGCGTACGGGGGCGCACGGGTGTCGTACGGGGCGTGCGGGAAACCGGGCGCCCCCTTTCAGAGGCTCACCGCCGTCTCGCGCGCCGTGTTCGGCGCGCGCACGGGCACCGGGTGGCTGAACGGCCTGTTCGTTCGGCCCGCCCGGTTCAGCCGGTGAGCGTGCCGTCGAGGTACTCCCGGACCGGCGGGAACAGGGGGTAGGGCACGTACTCGGCCAGTTCGGCGCGGGAGGCCCAGACCACCCGGTCCAGTTCGTCGGAGTCCACCACCGTGGCGGTGCCGCCGACCACCTCGCAGGCCGTGTACGACATCCGCCGCCCGTTCTGCGGATGCTCCCGCTCGCCGAGCAGCCGGGCGGCGGCGACCCGGAGGCCGGTCTCCTCGGCGGTCTCGCGGACGGCCGCCTCCTCCGGGGACTCGTTCGGCTCGACCTCCCCGGCCGGGAACTGCCAGGACAGTTCGCCCTCGGCGACCCGCCGTCGCACCATCAGCACCCGGCCGTCCCTGACGACGATCGCGACGGCGACGGCGGGCGGCTGCTGCTCGGGGTCCTGCTCGGTCATCGCTCTGCTCCTCGGGCCTGCGCCGGTGTCGACGACAGTCTGGCCCGAGCCCGGGGCCGCCGTCCGCAGGCCCTCGCCGACCGCGTGTCGGCTACCGGTGCGCAGGCCCGTAGAGCGCGGCCGGCGCACCGGTGGCCAGCGCCCAGTAGCGGTCCCCGTACGACCAGTGCCACCACTCGGTGGGGTAGTTGACGAGTCCGGCGCCGGTCAGCACGCCGCTGAGCAGCCGCCGGTTGGCGCGGGCCCGGGCGCCGATGTTCTCGGCGTGGGTGTAGCAGGCTCCGGCGCTCTCCTCCGGGCTGGCGTTGACCCTGGTGCCGAGATCGAGCTCGCGGCCGTCGGCGTCGACGAGGGTGAGGTCGACGGCGGCCCCGGCGCTGTGCGGCGAGATCTCCGGCGGGGAGACGTAGCGGCTGGCCGCCGACCTGATCCGGTCGTCCGGCCAATCGGGGTTCGCGGCCCGCAACTCGGCGGCGTACTCGTCGAAGTAGCGGCTCTGCAGCGCCGGCGGCCGGTAGCCCTCGACGAACAGCAGCCGCAGGCCGTCCGGCAGCGCCGCCTGCGCGTCGAGCAGCCGGTCGAGCACGCCGGCCCGCAGCAGCGCGAAGGCGCCGGTACCGTCCTGCTGGCGCTCGTCGACCAGCAGCGTGCTGCCGCTCCGCACGTCCGACAGCCGCTCGTCGCGGTTCCGGACGGGGATCGCGGCGACCTTCGGGTCGGACATCAGGACGATCTCGCTCAACGTGCCTCCTGGAGAAGAAGATCAAGGCTACGGGAGCGCCTCGCCGTGCTCCAGGTGTGCCCCCGGTTCGGGCCCGGTGCACTCAGCCGGTCCGCAGGCGGTCCAAGAGCTCCGGGACGCCGTCGACCCGGCGGTACGGCTTGAAGGCCGGGGCGAGTTCGCGGACCAGGGTGACGCAGCGGGGCGCGCCGATGCGGGTGGCCAGGTCGAGCGACTCGGTCGTGACGGCCACGGCCTGCTCGATGTCCCTGGCCTGCAGATGGCTCCGGGCCCGGTACGTCAGGAAGATGCCGCGCGTCTTGTCCCTGGCGCGGGGCAGCAGCGCCGTCCCCTCCGCGATCAGGGCATGGGCGTCGTCCGTCCGGCCGAGGTCGAGGAGGCACCGGCCGGAGTCCACGGCCAGGTCGGCGGGGCCCATCCACGCGCACCACCCGGGAGCGGGGTCGGCGGTTTCGACGGCGAGGGCGGATTCGGCGGCGGTCAGGTCCCGGTAGCAGGCGGAGCGGTCGCCGAGTGCCGCATGGGCCCTGGCGCGGCGGAGGAGGAGCAGGGACCGGGCGGTGGGGTGCGAGACGCCGGACAGGGCGTGTCCGATCTGGTCGACGGAGACCTTCGGCTCGCCGAGCCAGTTCGCCTGGTAGGCGAAGTCGGACAGCACTCCGGCGCCGTGGTCACGGTCGCCCGCGGCGTTCGCGGACTGCAGAGCGGCCTCCCAGAGCTTTCCGGCCGCCCAGTGCCGGCCCTGGTCGAAGCGGTGCCAGCCGCTGGTGGTGGCGAGCGAGGCGGCCAGCCGGTGGAGGCGGCGGCCGGTCGTCCCGGTGTACCGGCCGTCCTCGATGAGGTCGGTGACGGTGGCCAGGTGGGCGTCCACCAGTCGGGCGGCGTGCTGACGCTGTTCCGTGGGCATGGCCGTCAGCTTGTTGCCGGTGCCCTCCAGCCAGTCGACGAGTTCGCCGTCCACCTGCTTGCCGCTCAGGGCCGAGGAGAGGTGTTCGGGCTCGCTGGCGGCCCACTGGGCGGCCAGGCCGCCCAGGGAGATCGCGCTGAAGGTCATGAAGGTGCGGCGGTCCATGGCGGCCCTCTGTGCGTCGTGGAGTGCTCGGACGGTGTGGGTGGCTTTCAGCGGCAGCGGCTCGTCACGCCCGGGCAGCCAGTACGGCCAGCCGTACGTCTCCAGCTCCGAGAGCGGGACGTGGAAGGCCTCGGCGAGGAGGAGTTGGGAGTCGGTGTTCGGCGTCTTGCGCCAGTGCTCCCACCGGCTGATGGCCGACTTGTCGGCACCGGAGAGGAGCCCGTGACGGCGGGCGGCCCGGTCCAGTGCCGCGACGAGGTCGCGCTGCGACCAGCCGCGCAGTTCACGTGCGTAGGCGAGGGGGTGCCGGATCGGGTCGTCCACGGGGCTGATCCCATCATCGACGGTGACGGAGAGCTTACCGTCGGCGACGCCGGGACAACCCCGGGACTACGGACGATGCCTGTTCAGTGGGCGCCGGTTGGGCTGTACTCCAACCTGTCCGAACCGTTGTCTTGATGGAGCATCACGTGAAGTGGAACGCCCTCGCCGGCGCGCTCCGGGAGTCCGGGGCGCTGTCGGCCGACTGGGAGCCGGTGTTCCGGGCCGTGCCCCGTCGGCTGTTCGTTCCGGACCGGATCCACCATGGGGGCGAGTGGGTCGACCGGGCGGAACGGCCGGACGAGTGGGGCGAGTTGGCCGTCTCGGACATCCCGCTCGTGACGCAGCTGGAGGAGGACGGCAGCACGCCGTCCTCGTCCAGTTCGATGCCCACCGTCGTGGCCCAGATGCTCCGGCACCTCCAAGTCGCCGACGGCGTCCGGGTGCTGGACATCGGCACCGGCACGGGCTGGACGGCCGGGTTGCTGGCCCGCCGGCTCGGGGCGGAGAACGTCACCACCGTCGAGTCGGATTCTGGACTCGCCGCTGCCGCACGGCGCCGCCTGGAGGCAAATGGCCTGCCGGTCACGGCCGTTGTGGGTGACGGCATGCTCGGCCATCCGGCGGGCGCGCCGTACGACCGGGTCCACGTCACCGCGGCCGTGCAGCGCGTCCCCGGGGCGCTGATCGAGCAGACGGTTCCCGGGGGCGTCATCGTCGTCCCGTACGGCACGGCGTTCTGCAACGGCGGGCTGCTGAAGCTCACCGTCGCCGAGGACGGCCGGTCGGCGAGCGGGCCGTTCGTCGAGGACGTCGCCTTCGTGTGGGTGCGGGGCCAGCGCCCCGGGAGCGGCGAGTTCGAGATCGAGGACGTCCGGCACGGCCCGTCCGCACTCGACCCCGCCGCCGTGGCCGAGCACACCGACGCGGCCTTCGCGATCGGGCTGCGGCTGCCGGGCCTGTTCCGGCAGGAGGTGTGGGCGGGCTACGACCGGCTCGGGACCGGCCGGTTCGAGGTCTGGGACGGGGTCTCGTACGCCCACTGCCGCCTCGCTGACTGGGGCGGCGAGCACGCCGTCTCGCGGTCCGGCCCCCGGGAGCTGTGGGACGAGGTGACCGCCGCCCACGCCTGGTGGCGGCGGCAGGGCGAGCCGGGCCTCGACCGGTTCGGTCTGACCGTCACCGCTGCGGGCGAGCACCGGGTGTGGCTGGACGAACCGGACCGGGTGATCGGGTGACGGCTCGCGCCGCCCTTTGCGCCTGCGCCGCCCTTCTCGCTTGCGCCGCCCGCCGCCCGACGCCCGACCGCCCGCCGGCCCGGCGCGAGCGGCCGGGTCGGCGGGCGGCGTCCCGCGGTTCGGGGATCCGCGCCGCGGCGCGGATCAGTCGCGGACGAGCATCGAGGCTCCCAGGCCGCTGCAGTAGTCCTTGTTGTAGTAGACGGTGTGGAAGCCGGCCGGAACGGGCTGGTACGGGCACATCCACATGCCCGGCTTGGCCAGTTGCAGGTACCAGGCGCCGATGCCGCCGTTGCACATGGTGTCGCTGTGGAGGGTGTTGACGTACCCGGGCTGGAACGGCGAGCCCGCGCAGGTCCAGATGCCGTCCTTGACCTTCTGCATGTACCAGGCGTCGATGTTGTCGCAGCCCATGCCGTTCGGGTAGTGCTGGGTGAGCACGTACCCGGGCGGCTGCGGCGAGGTGCCGCAGGTCCACAGGCCGTCGATGGGCAGCCGCATGTACCAGGAGTCGGTGTTGTCGCACGTGCTGCTGCTGCGCATGTGGCCGGAGAGCACGTAGCCGGGCGGGATCGGCGAGCCCGCGCAGGTCCAGATGCCGTCCTTCACGGGCACCTGGAGCCACTGGCCGGCTCCGTTGCAGCCGGCCATGTGCGAGACGAGCACCCAGCCGGGCGGCACGGGCGTTCCGTTGCAGATCCACCCGATCACCGGCCCCGCGCTGGGGGCGGCCGCCTCGGTGGAGGCGGCCGCGGGCGCGGCGGCGGAAGCGGAAGCGGTGGCGGGTGCGGCACTGGCGGTGCCGGCGGCGGTGCCGGTGAGGACGGCCGCCAGCAGGGCGACCACCCCCACCAGGGCGGCGATCCGGCCCCGGAGAGCCGCGATCGAGGGGCGGTCCAGTAGTCGGTGATGCTTTCTGATCACTTCACACCAGTCCAATCGGATAGCCCGTACGACCCCGAACGATCGGGTTCGCGCCGGGTCGGGTTGTGGAGCTGGTGCGAGCGTAGCGATACTTGGAACGCTCCAATAGATCCATCATGGACATGGCAGTAGTTTGGCCGGAAATATCCGTAAGGCACCGTCAATCCGCTTTGCCGGAACTCCACTTGATCGGGTCGGAGAGGCGAGCGGAAGGCTCCGGCGGCACTGGTAGGTTCCAGGCGTGCACCGGGACATCAGCGATCTCGTCTCTCGGCTCGGCCGCCCGCTGCGGCTGATCGTCACCGGCGGTGGAACAGGTGGCCACACCTATCCGGCCCTCACCGCGATCCGCACCCTGCGCTCGCGTCTCGCTGAGGTCGACGGCACCCTGGAGGTGCTGTGGATCGGCACCGCCGCCGGCCTCGAGGCCCGGGTGACCGCCGCCGAGGACATCCCGTTCAGGACCGTCGCCACCGGGAAGATCCGGCGCTCCGCCAACCCGCTCAAGCTGGTGTCGCCCGCCAACGTCAAGGACATGGGCCGCGTTCCCCTGGGAGCGGCACAGGCCCGCTCGGCGGTCGCCGAGTTCGGCCCGGACGTGGTGCTCGGCACGGGTGGCTACGTCGCGGTGCCGGTCGGGATGGCCGCCCGGATGTGCCACCGGCCGCTGGTGGTCCATGAGCAGACCGTCCGCCTCGGCCTGGGCAACCGGGCCCTGGCCCGGATGGCGAGCCGGGTCGCGGTCTCCTCCGAGTCGACGCTCCGGTTCCTGCCCGAGTCCGCCCGCGCCACCGCCGTCGTGACCGGCAACCCGGTCCGCCCGGAGGTGCTGACCGGCCAGGGCGACAAGGCGATCCAGGCGCTCGGACTGTGGGGCTTCGACCGCTCCCTGCCGACCGTGTACGTCACCGGCGGTGCGCAGGGCTCCCAGCAGGTCAACGAGTTGGTGGGCGAGATCCTGCCGTGGCTGCTCAGCCATGCCAATGTGGTCCACCAGTGCGGGCCCAGCCACGAGGCGCGGCTGCGCGAGCGGGCGGAGACGTTGCCGGAGCAGTTGCGCCCCCGATACCTGGTGACCGGCTTCGTCGGCCCGGAGCTGCCGGACGTGCTCGCCCTCGCGGATGTCGTGGTCTCGCGCAGCGGCGCGGGGACGCTGGCCGAGCTGACCGCGCTGGGCCGGGCCGCGGTGTTCATCCCGCTGGCAACCTCGGCCGGGAACGAGCAGGAGCACAACGCCCGTCACCTGGCGGAGGCCGGAGCAGCGGTCGCCCTGCTCGGCCGGGCCACGCCGGACACCCTCCAAGCCGCGATCGGCCCGCTGCTGACCGACCGGCCCGCCGCGCGGAGATCGCGCGACGGGCCGCCGAGCACGGCCGGCCGGACGCCGCCGACCGCCTCGCGGACGTGCTGCTGTCGGTCGTGGACCGCTAGTCAGCGGGCTTTCGCCGTCATCGAGCTGTCCGTCGTCGTTGTTGTCACGGGCAGGAGACGAGGGGCGGGGTGATGGGTTCAGGAGTGAGCGCGCTCGATGGCTTCGAAGATGTCCGCATCGGTTTCCTGCTGCCAGGCGGGCAGGTCGGCCCAGTCGGCGACGTAGCCCGGCTTGGGGTTGTCGATGTGCTTGTGGATCTGGGCGATCCAGCACGTCGCGACGAACCGGCCCTTCTGCTCCCGGGTGAGCTTGGCCGTGTTGCCGCCGCTCACGCTGATGAAGTCGCGGACCTGGCCGAACACGGCAGCGGCGCACTCGCGCTCCCAGTCGGGGGTTTCCTCCCAGGGGGCGACATAGCCGGCCTTCGGCTGGCCCGGGTAGTGCTTCGAGACGCCCGCGATCCACGCTTCGCGGAAGATTCGTCCGTCAGACGGCATGCGTCACTCCCTTGTCAGACGACGCTGTCGAGCGCCGAGATCTCCTGGTGCAATGCTGAGGCCCGGCCATCGGCCACGAGGGGTTCGAGGCGCTTCCTGACACCCTGCAACTTCCTGCCGATGTAGCCCGAACCAGTCTGGCCCACCAGCTCCAGAGCAGCGCGAGTGTAGTGACCCGCCTGGTCGAGATCACGGCGTTCGGCACCCAGAGCTGCCAACTCCGCGAGCACCGCACCTCGGCGGCGCAGCGAGAGCTGCTGCGAGAGCGCGGCTGTCAGCGCTCGCTCTGCCAGGTCCGGGCGGCCGAGTGCGAGGTAGCAGGTTCCGCGTTCCTCGGCGAGGCGGGAACCGTCGAAACGAAGCCAGCCGCCGTTGTGAAGCTGCCCGGACAGGGTGTGTACCTGCTCGGCGCTATCGAGTGCCCGCTTGGTCGCATCGAGGTCGCCGAGACCCGCGTGAACCTCTGCCTGGACGGCTGCCACCCAGTATCGGGTCGAGAGCCGGGGGTCTCCTCGATCGGCGACTTGAGAGGCGGCTGCCAGTATCGGAGCCGCGACGGCGAACCGACGCTCGTAGAGTTCTACGAAGGCGTGCCGGGTCAGTGCACAAGCCCACAAGTCGAAGGCGCCGGCTTCCCGGCTCGCGCTGGCGGCCAGGGTATAGCAGTGCGCGGCGTCGGCGTACCGGTTGGCGTCGAAGAAGATTTCGCCGGCGAGCTGATACAGATCCGCCACCAGCGTGCAGAGCTGCTGTCGCGAAGCATCGCTCTGGTTTTCTCCCAGTCCCTTGGCCAGGACGCCGAGTTGATGTCGAACAATCGGGTACACGGCTTGCTTGGAGTCGGAGAGGCTGAACACCTTCCACAGGTGCGAGTTCAGCTCAGGCCCGGTTTCTGTCAGTGATGCAGCCACTCCGGACCGGGGCGAGGGCTTGTCGGAGCCCGGCAGGGCCATGAGCGCGCCGGTCGTGGCGAGCAGACTCAGGACATCTCGGCGCTTCATGTCGTCAGTATCACCAGGAGGTGGGGTAACGGCGTAGACCACCGAACGGTCAGGGGCCAGCACCTCTGGTGCGAGGAGGTCCGCCAGCTCCTCCGGGGTGACCTTGAGGAACCTCGCCAGCTTGGGATGGACGTACCCCTGCGGGTCGGTCTTGCCGGCCTCCCAGCGGGTCACCGTGGAGACCGCCACTCCCAGCTCGTTGGCGAACTCCTCCTGACTGTAGCCCAGCGCCTTCCGGCGCTTCGCGAGCCTGTTCCTTTTCGGAGCCACGGCCGCCTCCGCTCGGATCGGAGTGTCCAGGTCAGGCTGGACAGTGCGTTGATTATGCCCGACGGATGCTCACCTTTTGCTCTGATTCGTGACAACTCCTCTGCCGTTCACTGGATGTCGTCGGCCGACTCCGTCGGCCCCCACACCCGCCTTCCGGGAGACCGCGAACTCCCGGCCGGGCGTGGGGCATGACCGGCCGGGCTGTACCCACCGTGCACGACTGCTCCCCCTTCGGCGAGCAGGACAACGCGAATTGGAGAGACACATGAGCACCACCGTCAAGCCCGGCGTCGAGCTGGACGAGTTGGGCAAGTTCTTCACGATCGCCGCGCGCCGGATCGACGCGGGCGAGGTCGCGCCGCAGGTGTTCTCCGCCGCCGTGGATGCGGCGTGGCACCGGCTCGTCGCGGACCCGGCCGTGTACCAGGCGTTCACGCTGCAGCACGCCGGCCGCCCGCTCGCCCACGTCGAGAGCGCCGGCACCGGCTACATCTCCTGGGTGTCCGCGTACGAGGAGGCGTACGGGGCCCTGCCGGAGGTCTGGTTCGCCGAGGCCGACGGCACGGTCGACACCGGGGCCCTGGCCCGCTACCGCGAGACGGGCGAGGTCTGGGCGGAGTGGGACTGCTCGCCCGCGCCCGGCGACGGCGACGACCTGATCCCGCCGGTGACCACCCGGTGATCACCGCACCATCCGACGGGGCGTCCCGGCCGACCGCCGGGGCGCTCCGCCTCACCGAAGCCCGCACGGAGAGCCCCGTCAGCGTGGATGTGGACGGGTACCTCGCCGGGCTGTACGAGCACTGCCCGTTCCTGCGGCCGTCCACCCGGAGGCGCATGACCGGGTGGACGGTCTACGAGATCGCTCCGGGCAGCCACCGGTACGCCGTGGAGGCCGAGTTGTCCCACGCCGGGGTCCAGGCCTCGGAGTGGATCCGCCCGCTGATGCCCCGGCCGTACGGCCTCCTCGCGTGCGAGAACATCGTGCTGCTCGGGCACTGCGAGGGGGCGGACCATCGCGAGTTGCTGACCTGGCCGCACTGGGCGCTGAAGCACCTCTACGCCCCGGTCGGGGTCATGGTCGGCAAGTTCCCCCAGGGCGCCGTCGAGACCGGCCGGCGCAGGCAGAACATCCCGCCGCCGCCCTTCTCGTTCCTCCCGGTACGGGCGGGCGTGCGGCCGTTGGACCCGCGATTCCTGGAGACCACCCCGGACCTCGCGGCGGCGTTGGCGGTCTCGGCCGACGACGGCCGCGACGTCTTCGAGCACATCCCTTGCGAATGGAAGGCAGTTCGAGAATGGGCGAGTTCCCTGCCGAGGCCCGGGCGGCACTGAGGGTCGCGGAGATTGCCTGCGGGCCGGTCGCGCTGAAGGCGATCAGCAACCGGCGGGGTTCGGCGGTGTGGAAGGCCAGTGGCCCGCGCGGGGTGGTGGGCATCAAGCTCGGCACCGGCGAGGCCGCCGAGGTCACCGCCCGCGAAGCCGCCGTCCTGGACCAGCTCCCCGGCTGCACCGTGACCGCCGGCCGTTTCGCCGACGGAACCTGGTACGTCACCCCGTGGCTGGCCGGACCGTCCACGTGGCAGGTCTTCCGCCCTGTCCGTAAGGGCGACGGCGGACGGAAGGAAGCCCTCGCTGCTGCGGTGGGGTTGTGCCGAGCGGTGGCGGGCCTCCACGCCGATGGGTGGGTGCACGGGGACCTCCAGCCCGCGCACGGCATCCACGGCGAGGACGGAACGGTACGCCTCCTCGACTTCGCCTGGACCCGGCGGATCGGCAGCACCCCTTGGACCGCGTTCCACGGCACGATGATCCACCTCACCGCGCCCGAACTCGCCGCCCGGATCATCAACGGCCCCCAGCCCGTCGAGACGACCCAGCCCGCCGACGTCTACGCCCTTGCCGGCACCCTGTGGACCTGCGTCACCGGAAGGTGGCCGCTGGACTACGCCACCGCCGGCCTCGAAAAGGGAGCCCCGGTGGAGGCGATCCGCAAGGCCGTCGCCCACCGGGCCGTCCCGATGTCCACCGCGATGCCCTGGCCCGCCCTCCAGGCCCGGCTGCGCTACGTCCTGCTGGCCGCCCCCGACGACCGGCCGACCGCCGCCGAACTGGCGAAGCTCATCGAAACGGTGGACGCGTGATCGAGCTGCGCGAGCTGGGCACCGGCGACGCCGAGGCCCTACTACGGATCTACAGTGCGGAGTCGACCAGGTACCTGGGCCGGGCACCGATGAACGCCGACGAGGCCCGCTACCGCAGCCGCGACATCGTCGTGGCTGCGGCGAGGTGGCCGCGCACGCGGTACGTGCTCGGCCTCGTCGTGGACGGTGATCTCCTCGGTGTCGTCAAGCTCCACTGCGACCGTCCTGTCGCCGCCGTCAGCTACATCCTGCGGGCGGACGCCTGGGGCCGGGGCTACGCCACCGAAGGAGTCCGCAAGATCCTCGACCTCGCCTTCGGCCGCCTCGGCCTGCCGATGGTCCGTGCCAAGCATCACGTGGACAACCCCGCCTCCGGTCGAGTCCTGCTCAAGGCAGGCTTCACGCCGACCGGCGAGCACAACGGATTCATCACCTACGCCGCGCAGGCCGATCAACCGGTCATCATTTGTGGTCGGGATCTCGGCGCGCCCCGGGCTTGCGGGCCCGGGGCGCGCGCCGGGTCGTATGCGCTAGCGCCGCCCGAGCGGGTGATGTGAGTGAGGGTTACGCATCAGGACAGCGACTACCGTGCTCGGGGATCGTCTCGTGATGAGGCCTGAACCGTTGGAGAGCGACATCAACGCCAGTGCTGACCCGATTGTCTGGATCCGCAGCGACACCTGCGGCCTCGGCCCCTATCGGGCCGACCTGGTCGAGACGTACTGGCGGTGGGAGCAGGACCCCGCAGTGCTCGTCGGCTATGGGCGGCAGCAGCCCGAGTCGCTGGAGGCTCGTGCCGAGGGGATGGCCCGCCAACTGCGCGGTGAAAACATCAGGTTCACCATTTACGACCTCACGGGGGAGGCGGCCGTTCCGGTCGGGGTCGCCACGTTGCTGCCGGATCTCTCCGTCCGGACCGCCGAGTACGTGGTCATGCTCGCTCCTGAGGCGCGGGGGAGGGGATGGGCACCTCGGCGACGAGGCTGGTGCTCGACTACGGCTTCCATGTCACCAACCTGCGGATGATCTGGCTCAAGGTCCTCGCCCCGAATGCGGGGGCGGTGAGGGCCTACGAGAAGGCGGGGTTCCGCGTTGCAGGCACGCTTCGGCAGGCTGGGTACTGGCTCGGCCAGGTGTGTGATGAGCTGATGATGGATGCGTTGGCGTCAGAGTGTTCCGGGCCCTCGGTGATTTCCCCGCTTGTGCCGTAGGTGTGCGCGCCCCCACGTGCGCGTTTGCGCCGCCTGAATGGGTGATCAGGAGCGGAGTTTGATGGGGCGTTACGGCATTACGGTGAAGATTGCGGTGCCGGGTGCTCGGGAGGAGTGCTCGGTGCGTGAGCGCAAGAGTTACCCCGGCGGTGCGCCAACACCCCGGGGTTCGGCACCAGGAGAGAAGAGCTCCACGATGCAGATTCATCGTATCCCTCGGCATGCGCCCGGGTACACGATCCTCGACAACGGCCATGTCGTCCGTAAGCACTCGCTGAGTTGGGCGGCGCGCGGGCTGCTGACCTATCTCCTCAGCCTGCCGGACGGGGCGCGGGAGGACGTCCGCACGCTCGCCGCGAAAAGTGTCGAAGGGCGGACGACCGTTGCCCGAGCGCTCAGGGAACTGGAGGCGGCGGGGCACTACGTGCGTCGTACGCTGCGCGACCCGCTGACGGGGCAGGTGCGGACGGTCGTTTCCGTTCATGAGGTGCCGGTGACGGGCAAGGCGGTGCACACGGTGCCGCCGCTTCCCGCGCCTCCGGCCGCCGGTGAACCTGGACCTGGGGTGCCAGGCGGCGGGAAGGCGGGAAGCCCTTCCAAGGACCTGGAAACCAAGGACGTGGAAGAGCCTTCCGTCCGTCCTCCTGAGAAGTTGACGGCGGGCATGGCGCTGCTGCTCGACGTCGGGCGGCGGGAGCCCCGGATGGCGCTGGCGGGGAAGCCGCTGTGCGACCAGGCCGCGCGGGTCGAAGGGTTGCTCGCGGGTGGGTGGACGCGGGACGCGCTGGCGGGGATCATCGCGGCTCCGCTGCCGGACAAGATCACGCACAGCGTGGGGGCGATCGTGGCCGCGCGGATCACCAGGCTTCCCGCCGTGCCCGCGCCCAGGCAGGAGAGCGGCGGCGGCCCGAGGAAGCACGAGTGCCCCGGGCGGGGTGGGATGTGCGGGCGGCCCGTCGCCGCTGCCGGGCAGGTGTGCGGGATGTGCCGTTAGCGCTCCGGCGGGCGGAAGGTGACCGGGGCGTCGAAGGCGGCGCGGCGGGTCGTCCGGCGCAGGGCGCGCAGGACGGGGGTGCCGAGGGTGAGGCAGAGCACCACGGTGAGGGCTGCCCGGGGCAGGTCCCAACCGAGCGACGTGGTCAGGCAGTAGGCGGCGAAGCGGACCAGGTTGGCGGGCAGGGGGTCGCCCGGTACGAAGGAGATGGAGCCGGCCAGGCCGCCGATGTACGGCCAGCCCTGGAGGTTCATGATCGTGCCGTAGAGGAGGGAAGCCAGGGCTCCGTAGGTAGCCAGCAGCAGGAGTTCGCGGCGGCCGCGCAGGGAGGCGGCCCCCGGCAGCAGCCCGGCGCCGAGGCAGACCCAGCCCATGGCCAGCATCTGGAACGGCAGCCACGGCCCGACCCCGCCGGTCAGCAGCGCGGAGGCGAACATCGACAGCGAACCCAGGACGAAGCCGAAGCCCGGGCCCAACACCCGCCCGGACAACACCATCAGGAAGAACATCGGCTCCAGCCCCGCCGTCCCCGCCCCGAGCGGCCGCAGTGCCGCGCCCGCCGCCGCCAGGACGCCGAGCAGGGCGACCGACTTGGCGTCCAGCCCGGGCGCCCCGCCACCCGCCGTGCGGCCCTCGGAGATCTGGGCGATGACGACGGCGAGCAGAAGCGGCAACAACAGCGCGAACAGCCACGGCGCGTCCGCCGAGTGCCCGACCAGCGCCGACTCGGTCGATGCGAGCAGCGGCCAGCCGAAGGCGGCGACGCCGACGAAGGAGACGGACAACAGCGCCGCCACGGACCGGCGCCCCAGCGGGACGGGACGAGTGCTCATGCGCCCAGCGCCTCCGCGACCTGCCCGACGGTGAGCCACGGCCCGGGCGCCAGCACCTTGGCGACCTGCGGGGCGAAGGCCGGGGAGGAGACCACCACCTCCGCCGTCGGCCCGTCCGCGACGATCTCGCCCTCGGCCAGGATCACCGTGCGGTGGGCGAGTTCGGCGGCCAGTTCGACGTCGTGGGTGGCGAGCAGCACGGCGTGGTCCTCGGCCGCCAGGCCGCGCAGGATCTCCACCAGCCGGGCCTTGGCGGCGTAGTCGAGGCCGCGGGTCGGCTCGTCCAGGAGCAGCAGCGGGGGCCGGGCGGTGAGCACCACGGCGAGGGCGAGGGTGAGCCGCTGCCCCTCGGAGAGGTCGCGCGGGTGGGTGCCGTCGGCGATGCCGGGCAGCAGGCGTTCGACCAGGGCGCGGCAGGTGCCGGCGGCGGCGCCCGCGTCGCGGTCGGCCGCGGCGCACTCGGCGGCGACCGACTCGCCGTACAGCAGGTCGCGCGGGTCCTGCGGGACGAGGCCGACCTCGCGGATCAGTTCGGCGGGGCGGGTGCGGTGCGGGGTGCGGCCGCCGACCTTGACGCTGCCGGAGGCGGGGGCGTGCAGGCCGACCAGGCTGCCCAGCAGGGTGGACTTGCCGGCGCCGTTGCGGCCCATCAGGGCGGTGATCTCGCCGGGGCGGAGCGCGAGGTCCACGCCGCGCAGCGCCGGGACGGGGCCGCGCCGGACGGCGAGGCGGTCGGTGGTGGCGATGGGGGTACCGGACGAGGAGTCGACGGTGGCCGGCGCCCGGCCGTCGAGTGCGGCGCGCAGCGGCGCGGCCTTGCGGCGAGCGTCGCGCACCGAGAGCGGCAGCGGCCGCCAGCCCGCGAGCCGGCCGAGGCCGACCACCGGCGGGTGCACCGGCGAGTGCGCCATCACCTCGGCCGGCTCACCTAGCACCGGGGGCGCGTCCGGGGTGAGCAGCAGCACCTGGTCGGCGTACTGGACGACCCGCTCCAGTCGGTGCTCGGCCATCAGCACGGTGGTGCCGAGGTCGTGCACCAGCCGCTGCAGGACGGACAGCACCTCCTCGGCCGCGCCCGGGTCGAGCGCCGAGGTGGGCTCGTCCAGGACCAGCACGCGCGGGTGCACGGTGAGCACCGAGCCGATCGCGACGCGCTGCTGCTGGCCGCCGGAGAGGGAGTTCAGCGAGCGGTCGCGCAGGTCGGCGAGGCCGAGCAGGTCGAGGGTCTCCTCGACCCGGCGGCGCATCACGTCGCCCGGCAGGCCCAAGGACTCCATGCCGTAGGCGAGTTCGTCCTCCACCGTGTCGGTGACGAAGTGGGCCAGTGGGTCCTGGCCCACCGTGCCGACCAGGTCGGCGAGTTCGCGCGGCCGGTGCTCGCGGGTGTCCCGGCCGCCGACGGTGACCCGGCCGTGCAGCACCCCGCCGGTGAAGTGCGGCACCAGGCCGCTGACCGTCCCCAGCAGGGTGGACTTGCCGGAGCCGGACGGGCCCACCAGCAGGCAGAGTTCGCCCTCGGGGACGGTGAGGTCGACGCCGTTCAGCACGGGCGCGGCGGAGTCCGCGTACCGGACGGAGACCTGCTCGAAGGTGATCACGATGCCCTCCGGGGCGGGGTCGGGGCGGCGAACGCCGGTACCAGGCCGAGCAGGACGGTCAGCACGGCGGCCAGCGGCAGCGCGGGGACGGTCGGCGGGACGACGGTGGGGGCGAAGGCGGCTGGGTCCTGCGCGGCCAGGTAGGTGGTGAGGGCCGCCACGGCCGCCCCGGAACCGGCGGTCAGCCACTCCGGTACGGCCCAAGGGTCGGGCCGGTAGCGACTTCTGACGGACCGTCGGCTGCCGAGCAGCAGCCCGGCGAAGGCGGCGGCCAGGCCGAGCAGCAGGACGGGCAGCGCCCAGCCCGCGCCGCCGGCCGTCAGCAGCCCGTACGCGGCCAGGCAGACCCCGAGCAGCCCGGCCAGGGTGAGCGCGGCCGTCGCCCGGGCGAGCCGGCGCGGGACGTCGGCGGTGCGGCCGAAGCCCCGGGTGTCCATCGCGGCGGCCAGTGCGACGGACCGCTCCAACGCGCCCTCCAGCACCGGGAGTCCGACACTCAGCACGGCCGCGACGCCCTTGTCGGAGCGGCCGCGCAGCCGCCGTGCGGCGCGCAGTCGGCGGACGTCCGCGACCAGGTTCGGCGCGAAGGTCATCGCCACGACGACGGCGACGCCCGCCTCGTAGAGCGCGCCGGGCAGGGCGCGCAGCAGCCGGGCCGGGCTGGCCAGGGAGTTGGCGGCGCCGACGCAGATCAGCAGGGTGGCCAGCCGCAGCCCGTCGTACAGCGCCGCGAGCAGGCCCTCGACGGTGACCCGGCCGCCGATCCGCACGCCCTGCGCCCAGGCGGGCAACGGGACTTCGGGCAGGGTGAACAGCACGTGGGTGCCGGGGATCGGGGAGCCGAGGAAGACCGCGAACACCAGCCGGATGCCGAGCACCAGCAGGCCGAGGCGCAGGAACGCCCCGTACGAACGCGACCAGGGCGCGTCGCCGCGCCGGGCCGCGACCACGTACCCGGCGACGGCGGCGAGCAGCAGCAGGATCGCCGGGTTGGTGGTCCTGGTCGCCGCCGCGCCCAGCCCGAGTGCCCACAACCACCAGGCCCCGGGGTGCAGTTGACGGGGGCCGGTGGGCGGTCGGGTGCTACGGGCGGTGCTGCTCACGGGGGTTCCTGGATCGGGTGGGTTAGGAGTGACGGCGGCGGCGCGCCTGCCAGACGGCGCCGCCGGCGAGGACGGCGACCAGCGCGCCACCGGCGATCAGGCCGATGCCGGGGCCGCTGCCGTGGTCGCTCGACGTGGCGTCGGTACCCGGCTGGGCCGCGCCCGCCGCGCCGACCTGGTCGCCGCAGCCCGCCTTCGGGTAGCCGGCGATGGCGCACAGCAGCCCGTTGGTGTCGTAGCGCAGCGGCGGGGCGACGGCGGCCAGCACCTCGGCCGAGGTGGCGCGGGGCGCGACGACGGCGCAGGCGGTGCGCTGTTCGGGCACGGCCGCGGAACTGTCGGCGGCGGAAGCGGGGGAGGAGGCACCGGGCGAGGAGGCACCGGGGGAGGAGGCACCGGAAGCGGAGGCGCCGGAAGAGGAGCCGGCGTCCGCGGCGGTCCCGAAGTCCAGCACGACGGCCACCCGCTTGCGGCCCTCCTGCGCGGGCGTGTCCGCGCAGAGGGCGGCGAAGCTCCCGGCCGCCCGCGGCTTCGCGGCGTCCCGGCCGCCGTCCGGGCTGAGCGCGAACCGCCACCCGTCCACCGCCCCGTCCGGCGGCACCGCGACGGCGGGCCCCTGCTGCTGGTACGTCCAGCTCCCGTCCTCGGCGCCGCGCCAGAACGACCAGTACCGGTACCCGGCCGCCTGCGCGGGCGCGGCGGAGGCGAGCACCAGCACCGCCCCGAGGAGGGGGAGGAGCAGCGCGGCGACGGTCCGCCGCGGGCGCCGGGCCGAGCCGCCCGGCCCGCCCGGCGCACCGTAGGGAACAGCCCGCATCAGAGGTGCGGGTTGCGCTTGCGCTGGAGGCTGAGGAGCAGCCCGCCGCCGATGCCGACCAGCAGGCCGACCCCGATCAGCCAGTACTGCCCGATGCCGCCCTCGTCCTTCTTCTTCTCCGCCGGAGCGGACGTCGCCGCCGCCGAGGCCGCGGCCGCCTTGGGCGCCGGCCCGAGCCCGGTGAGCCGGCCGGTCAGGGCGGCGGTGTCGCGGTGCGCGGCCTGGGAGACCAGCAGCAGCGTGGCCGTGGCGCCCGCGTCGGTGTCGCCCTTGGTCCAGGCGTCGCCCTCCTTGGCGAGCCAGTCGACGGCGCCGGTGGCCTGCTGCGGGTGGCCGCTCTGGATGAGGGAGAGCGCGGCCCAGGCGGTGGCGGTGTAGTCCGGCTTCGGCTCGGCGCCCGGGGTGGTGAGGGTGAGGTGGTCGCCGCCCGCCGCGAGCTGGGCGGTGAGGTAGGCGCCGGCGGCCTCGCCGGAGTCCGCGTGCGGGACCGGCGCCGCGGCGGCCGGGGCGTCGGTGGCGCACGCCAGCGCCTTGGGCGCGGCGTCGGCGCGCACCGAGCCGGCGACTGGCAGGTGGCCGCCGCCCGCGGCGAGCGCGGCCTGGC